>NZ_SMLD01000094.1:0-38064 GCF_004352805.1 Nonomuraea mesophila | reverse complement strand
CGCCCGCCCAGCCCTCGCCCCCGCCCCCGGCTCCGCCCGCGACCCCGGCCCCGACCCCGCCTCCGGGCGGCGGGTGCCAGGCGGTGGTGTCGATGCCGGCGGCGGTGTAGTCGTCGCCGAGGACGAACTCCTCGGCGAGGATCGCCGCCGTTGACGGCGCTCCGGACGTGGCGGTGATCACGTAGTAGTCCACCCGGTCGATGATCCTCGGCGCCCGGTCACGCCCGCAAGACCGTCCCGTGCGGCGGCTCGCCGGTGAGCCGCCGCATGGGTCCCGCCCGTTCTGGGCAGGTAGGCCATCTGGCATCGAAACCCCTACACGTCAGGCACGGGAGGCATCGGCGATGCGGAACGGCCGGACCAGTACGACCTACACCGGCACCCTCACGGCGGCACTGCTCCTGATCGCCGGATGCACGGCGGGCGGCGGCTCGCAGGCACCGGACGGGCGGCGGCCACCGGCGGCCAAGCTGTCGATCACTCCCGCCGACGGCGCCGAGCGGGTCCCGCCGGACACCGGGGTCAGCGTCAAGGTCACGCGCGGCGAGGTCGCCGCGCTGACCGTGGCCGACGCCAAGGGCCGCGAGGTGCGCGGCTCCGTGGGCGCTGACGGCACGTGGCGTCCCCGGTGGTCGTTGCGGCCTTCGACCCGGTACACGGTCAACGCACGGGCCACGGGCACCGACGGCAGGCCGGTCACCGGCACGACCACGTTCACCACTCTGAAGCCGGAGCGGGTGCTGAAGAGCGGCATGTCGCCCCTGGACGGCGAGACGGTGGGGGTCGGGATGCCCGTGCAGTTGCTGCTGTCCCGGCCGGTGAGGGGCAGCAAGCACCGGGCCGCGGTCGAGCGGTCGCTGGAGGTGCGGATGTCCCAGCCCGTCGAGGGGGCGTGGAGCTGGGTGAGCGACCGTGAGGTGCAGTTCAGGCCGCGCGAGTACTGGCCGGTGGGGGAGCAGGTGACGGTGGTGGCGCATCTGGCGGGCGTACGGGCAGGGGACGGCCTGTGGGGCTCCAAGGACCGCCGGCTGACGTTCACCGTCGGGCCCGAGCACATCACCAAGGTCAGCGCGGGGGCGCACAAGGCGGTGGTGCGGAAGAACGGCGACGTCGTCAAGACCATGCCGGTCAGCCTGGGCAAGCCGGGCGACGACAGCTACTCGGGCGTCATGATCGCCCAGGAGAAGGCGCCGGAGATCGTCATGGACTCGGCCACCGTCGGCAAACCGGGCGAATACCGCATCCGTACGAAGTGGAACGTACGCATGACCTACAGCGGCACGTTCTTCCACGCCGCGCCCTGGTCGACCGGCGAGCAGGGCAGCCGCAACGTCAGCCACGGCTGCGTGAACGCGAGCCCGGAGAACGCGCGCTGGTTCTACGAGTTCACCCAGCGGGGCGACATCATCGAGGTCACCGGCACCTCCAGGAAGCTGCGCTTCGGCAACGGGCCGACGCCGTGGGCGAAGTCGTGGGAGGACTGGCTGGCCGGCAGCGCCCTCGGCACCCCGGTCAACGGCTGACGTCCGCTGATGGGGTGATCTAGGACGGGCAGGAGGGAATGCCGGGGACGGGGTGTTCGGCCCTGATGTGCGCCTGCGAGATGTAGCCCCAGCCGCGGTTCGCCCACGACTCGTCGGCCACGGTGCGGTACCAGTGGCCGTCGTCCGCCTCGACCACGCACAGGAAGATGTCGGGGCCCTCGCGGTTCAGTCGTCCCACCTTCGTGGTGGCCGCGCCCGGTCCGGCGTGCACCGTGCCTCCCGCGTTGTGGCAGGCGAAGCCTTTCTCCCAGGTGACCCCGAGGTCAGGGTCGTCGGGCACCTTGATGTAGGTGCGGGGGTCGTCCCGCCGGCACGCGGGCGGCGTGCCGGGGGACACGGGCGCGAGGACGAGGCAGCCGGTCACGATGACGGCGGCCAGCGACGCGGCCGCCACCCGCAGCGGCCCGCGCACCCACCGCGACGGCCCGGCCAGCAGCAGGCCGGCGTGCACGGCCAGCACCGCCGCGAGCGCGCCCCACATCCACGGGTTGCGCAGGTTGCTGGTGGCGAGGTTGCCCGCCACCCCGGTCGCGGCCGGGAAGAGCACGCTCAGGGCGACCTTGAACGTCCGGCCCTGCTGGGACGGGTCCGGCTCCGCGCCGTGCACGTGGTCCCACGCCTCGCGCCACAGCGCCTGCTCCTGGGCGATCTCCTCCTCGGAGCGGCCTTGTGCGAGCAGGCAGGCGCGCACGATCTGCTCGGAGGTGCTTCGGTCGGGGACGCCCGTGCGCTCCTCGCCCAGCACGTCGCCGATCGCGTGCGCGGTGAGGCCGGGCACCGTCGCGGCGAGCCCGGCGTCGTCGGGAGCCCCGGCCCAGGCCCGCAGCGCCCGCAGGCCGGCGACGTAGCCGTCCCAGGTCATGGCCGCGTCGGGCCGGGGAGGGAAGACAAGCGCGCCGTCCTGTGCCACTGGTCACCGCCATCGAAGCGTACGATCCGCAGTCACGCAGCGTACCTGTTCGGCTGCGCAGAGGCGTGGCGTTTTCGGGTGGTGTTCGCCCTGCGATGTCGTGGCGTCCGATCTCGGGCGGACAATCCCCCACACTTGACGAGATAGGGGACAATTCATCCGATGACATTTTTGCCCCTCGTCTGATGGAGCTAGGAGCAGGCATGCGGATCGTACGGTTCACCAGCCCTCTGACCGGCGCGGACGCGGTCGGGATCGACGACGGTGAACAGGTGGTGGAACTGCCCGGGATCACCACCGTCGGCGAGCTGCTCCGGCACCCGTCCACCGGCATCCGGGAGTTGTGCGGCGGCGCCGACGGCCCCCGTCACGCCGCGGCGGACGTACGGCTATTGCCTCCGGTGGACGGGCGGATGGAGGTGTGGGCCGCCGGCGTGACCTACCGGCGCTCCCGCGAAGCCAGGGTCGTCGAGAGCGAGCGGGCCGCCGACGTGTACGAACTGGTCTACGACGCGGAAAGACCCGAGCTCTTCTTCAAGTCCGCCGCCTGGAAGGTCTCCGGGCACGGCGGGCGCATCGCGGCGCGCGACGACTCGGAGATCGACGTGCCGGAGCCCGAGCTCGGCCTGGTGCTCAACGCCGCAGGGGAGATCGCCGGCTACACGGTGGTCGACGACGTGAGCTCGCGCACCATCGAAGGCGTCAACCCGCTCTACCTGCCGCAGGCCAAGATCTATCTGGGCGCGTGCGCGGTGGGCCCGGGGATCAGGCCCGCGTGGGAGGTCGCCGACCCGTACGCGCTGGACATCACGCTCACCATCGCCAGGGGCGGCGAGACGGTGTGGGACGGCAAGGCGAACACCTCACAGCTCAACCGGCGCCTCGACGACCTGGCCTCCTACCTGTACCGCGCCGACGTCTTCCCCGACGGCGCGGTGCTGGCCACCGGCACCTGCCTC
Source organism: Nonomuraea mesophila (assembly GCF_004352805.1). Taxonomy (NCBI): domain Bacteria; kingdom Bacillati; phylum Actinomycetota; class Actinomycetes; order Streptosporangiales; family Streptosporangiaceae; genus Nonomuraea; species Nonomuraea mesophila. Next base: position 34,651 of record NZ_SMLD01000094.1, on the reverse strand, counting down.
GTCCCCGACCTGCCGTTCACGCTCCAGGACGGCGACACGGTGAGCATCACCATCTCCGACGTCGGCACGCTGACGACCGGCGTGGTCAGGGGCCTGGACGCCATGCGCTGACGTCCACGTACGCCGCCCCGCCCGGCGACGGGGCGGCGTGGGTTCACCCCGCGGTGCCCTCCTTCTCGAACGAGCTCAGCGTGGGGTCGTAGTCGAGGGCGCCGATGTCGTACATCGGGGTCATCCAGTGGTAGAAGTTGTCGCCGCGCTCGCGCAGCAGGTCGTACAGGCGGCGCATCATGCGGCGGCGGACCGGGGCCAGCTCCTGGTGGGTGTAGCGGTTGCTCAGCTCGTGCGGGTCGGCGTGCAGGTCGTACAGCTCGTTGACCGACTCCGGGTTGACGATCAGCTTGTAGCGGTCGTCGCGGATCATCCGCTGCGGGTAGGGGAAGTGGTGGCCGTGGAACTCGGCGAGCAGCTCGCCCGGCCACTCCGGACGCTCGCCGCGGACGATCGGCGCCAGGCTGCGGCTGTCCACGGCCGGCTTGGTGTCGCACCCGGCCAGCTCCAGGAGCGTCGCCGTGCAGTCGGTGAGCGTCACGAACTCGTTCCTGACCTGCGGCTGCTCGCCGGGAATGCGGACGATGCCGGGGATGCGGTAGATGTCCTCGTACATCGCGGGGCCCTTGTCGTGCAGCCGGTGCGCGCCCGTGAACTCGCCGTGGTCGGCCGTGAAGAACACCGAGGTCCGGTCGGTGAGCCCCAGCTCGTCCATCCGGTCGAGGATGCGGCCGATCTGCTCGTCGATCAGCGTGACGTAACCCCAGTAGACCGCGATCAGCTTGCGGGTGACCTCGATCGGGATCGTGTCGAACGTCCAGTGCGCACTGTAGTTGCGCTGCACCGGCGGCTTGCCCTCGAACGTCTCCGCGATCGACGGCGGCAGCTCCACCAGGCCCGGGTCGTACATGTCGAAGTACTCGTCCGGCAGCAGGTACGGCAGGTGCGGCCCGAAGAAGTGCGTGGCCAGGAAGAACGGCCGCCCGTCGGCGGCGTAACGCTCCATGTGCTCGATCGCCCGGGTCGCCAGGTAGTGCTCGAACGTCGCCTCCACCGGCTGGTGCAGCCGCGCCGCCAGCAGGTTGCCCTGGTTGCCGTTGGGCGTGGTGCCCCGGATCAGGTCCGAGATCCGGTACGGCGGCAACCCCCGCTCCTCCAGGTAGGCCCGGTAGTCGGGATGGTCGACCGGGTTGTGCCAGCCCGGCAGGTCGGGCCCGTCGAAGCCGTAGGAGGCGGCGTTCCGGCTCGTGCCGCCGTGCCACTTGCCGATCAGCCCGAGCTGGTAGCCGCGCTCCCGCAGCGCCTCCGGGAAGGTGAAGGCGTCCTCCCGCAGGTCCTCCAGGTAGCCGACGTTGCGCTCGTAGTTGGCCAGCAGCCGGTGCCGGAACGGCGCCTGCCCGGTGAGCAGGCTCGCCCGCGCCGGCGTGCAGATGGCCGTCGGCGTGTAGAACCGGTCGAAGCGCGTGCCGGTCGCGGCCAGCCTGTCCAGGTTCGGTGTGGCCACGTGCGGGTTGCCGTAACAGCCCAGGGTGTCGACGCGATGCTGGTCGGTCATCAGGAACAGCAGGTTCACTTGGTGTAGGCCTCCGTGTAGAGGTCGCCGGTGTAGTAGGTCGCCGGATCCGGGCGGGACTTGAGCTGGCCGGTGCTGACGAAGAAGTCGCCCAGGCTGTTCAGCCACTTGGCGACCGTGCCGTCCTTGGTCTTGGCGACCAGGTCGGCGGTGCTCATGACCTGGACGTTCGCCGCGTCGGCCGTGACCTTTGCCTCGTCGAGCTTGAGCAGCGCGGCCGCCTCGGTCACCGACTCCTCGGGATGCGCGGCCCGCCAGTCGTTGGCCTCCTGCAGCACCTTGATCACCTTGCGGGTGAGCTCCTGGTCCACGCCGGTGCCGCCGACGAACGCGGTCGGGAACGAACTGTCCGGGAACTCCTTGGTGCTGGCCAGCTCCACGGTGCCCGGCACCTTCTGCTTGATCGTGTCGATCAGCGGGTACCAGATGCCGGCGCCGTCGATCTGCCCGGCCGAGAACGCCGAGACGACCGTGGCCGGGTCCATGGGGATCTTCTGGACGTCCTTGGCGGTCATGCCGGCCTTGCGCAGCGCCAGGTTGAGCACCATGTCGCCGGACGTGCCCTCGGGCACGCCGACCTTCTTGCCCTTGAGATCCTGCATGGTCCTGACGCCGGGCCGTCCGATGACGCGGTCGGCGTACGCGAGCGTGTTGACCGCCACGACCTTGGCCTTGCCGGTGGCGGGCAGCCACATGGCTCCCGGGCCGATGTAGCCGAAGTCGAGGTCGCCGGCGCCGAGCGCCTGGATCTGCAGCGGCCCGTTGGTGAAGACCTTGATGTCGGGGGTCAGGCCCTGTTTGTCCCACAGGCCCTGCTTGTCGGCGATGGCGAGCAGGCTCGCGCCGTTGTAGTCGCTGATGTAGCCGAACCTGACCGTGGAGCCGTCGTCGGAGCACGCGGTCACGGAGAGTGTCAGCAGGCTCACCGCCGAGGCGGCCGTCAGGGCGCGGCGAAGGGAACGCATGGCGGATCAGTCCTTTCCTGGTGTGACGGCGGGGGCCGGAGGAGTCAGGCCGGGGCCTGGTGGTAGACGGCGTGCCAGACCTGGTTACGGATTTGTCCGAATTCGGGCGAGAGCCGCATCTCCTCCGTCCTGGGGTACGGCAGCTCCACGTCGATGACCTGCTGGATGCGGCCCGGCCTGGCGGCCATGACGATGACCCGGCGGGCCAGGTAGACGGCCTCGTCCACGTCGTGGGTGATGAACATGACCGTGCGCTGCTCCTGGCTCCAGGTGTCCAGCAACTGGTCCTGCAGTTGCACCCTGGTCAGCGCGTCGAGCGCGCCGAACGGCTCGTCCATGAGCAGCACCTGCGGGTTGACCGCGTACGCGCGGGCGATCGCGCAGCGCTGCTTCATGCCGCCGGACAACGTCTTGGGCAGCGCGTCGGCGAAGTCGGACAAGCCGACCAGCTCGATCGCCCGCTCGGCCCGCCGCCGTCGTTCCCCGGCGGGCAGGTCGGTCAGCTTCAGCCCGAACTCGACGTTCTTGCGCACCGTCAGCCACGGGAACAGCGCGTACTGCTGGAAGATCACCCCCCGGTCGGGTCCGGGGCCTGCGACCGGCACGCCGTCCACGAGCACCTCGCCAGAGGTCGGCTCGACGAGCCCGGCGGCCATGCTCATCAGCGTGCTCTTGCCGCAGCCCGACGGGCCCACGACCGTGACGAACTCGCGGTCGGCGATGTCCAGCGACACCCGGTCGAGCGCGGTGAACGTGCCGTCCTTGACCGGGTACGTCTTGATCACGTCGGTGAAGGAGATCTTGGTGGTCATCGGCGCTCCTGCCAGCCGGTGAGGCGCCGCTCGGCGAGCAGCAGCAGCCGGTCCATCAGCAGGCCCAGCAGGCCGATCGCGATCAGCCCCACGAAGATGGTGGACAGGTCGTAGTAGAGCTGGGCCTGCTGCATGCGGAAGCCGAGGCCCTCCTGGGCCGCGATCAGCTCGGCGGCGACCAGCGTGCCCCAGGCCGAGCCCAGCCCGACCCGCATCCCGACCAGGATGAACGGCGTGGACGCCGGCACCACGACCTTGAGGAAGATGGTCCGGTCGGAGGCGCCGAGCACGCGGGCCGCGTTGATCAGCGTCCTGTCCACGTCCACCACGCCCTGGAACGTCGCCACGACACTGGACAGGAACGACGCCAGGAAGATCACGAAAACCTTCGGCACCTCGCCGATGCCCATGAGCACGATCGCCAGCGGAATGATCGCCAGCGGCGGGATGGTGCGGAAGAACTGCACGTACGGCTCCAGCAGGCCGCGCGCGGTGGCGTACCAGCCCATAAGGAAGCCGATCGGGACGGCCAGCAGGGTGCCGAGCAGGCAGCCCAGCAGCACCCTGCGCAGGCTGGCGAGGGCGTCGTCCAGCAGCGTGCCGTCGGCGATCAGCTCGCCCGCCTTGGCCGCCACCTGCAGGGGGCCGGGCAGGCCCTGCACGCCGATCGACGCCAGCAGCGTCCAGACGGCCAGGCCGAGGACGACCGCGGTCAGGTTGAGCGCGGTGGCGCGCCGGGGGCGTCTGGGGCCGCGCCGCGCGGCCGGGGCCGGCGACTTGCCCAGCGCCGTGAGCTCCGTCACGAGCCCACCTCCGGCGTGTGGTGAGGTGTCATCGGGGCTCCTCCGGGAGATCCGGGCCGGCCGGATAACGAGAAAGCAGTGGAGATTCGTGCAGCACCAGGGCGATGCCGCCGAGGGCGCCGGCGACCTCGCCGAGGGTGGCGCGGCGCAGGCTCACCCGGTGCCGGGAGACGGGCATGACGTGGGCGCGCAGGGCCCGTTCGATCGGGCCGGTCAGCGCCGTCCCGGTCTCCGCCAGCTCGCCGCCGACCACGATCACGCTGGGGCCGATCGCGTTGCACAGGGCGGCGAGCACGCCGCCGACGCGGGCGCCCACGCGGTCCAGCACGGCCAGCGCCGCCGCGTCGCCCTCCCCGGCCGCCTTGGCCAGCTCGGGCACGCCCGCCGCGTGCACGGCGGGCCCTCGTGCCGCGCGGTAGGCGTCGAGGACGGCCCTGATCGAGGCGACGGTCTCCAGGCAGCCGGCGCCGCCGCAGTCGCAGCGGGCGCCGTCCTGGTCGACCGTGATGTGGCCGAACTCGCCGGACAGGCCGTACGCGCCGCGGTGCAGCGACCCGCCGACCACCAGCCCGCCGCCGACGCCGTGGGACAACCGCAGGTACAGCACGTCGCGTACGCCGGCCGCGGCGCCCCAGATCGCCTCGCCCAGCGCGGCGAGCCTGGTGTTGTTGTCCAGCAGCACGGGTACGCCGAACCGCTCGCGCAGCAGCACCTGCGCCGGGTGCGCACCGTCCGTCCCCTGCCCGGAGCCGTCGCCGGAACCGTCGCCTGGGTCGTCGCCGGAGTCACCGCCGGAGTCACCGCCGGAGTCACCGCCGGAGTCACCGCCGGAGTCACCGCCGGAGTCACCGCCGGGGTCGCCGCCGGAGTCACCGCCGGGGTCGCCGACCGGGCCGACCACGCCGACGCCGATCGCGTTGAGCGCTCCCAGGTTGAGGGTGCCGCCGGTGAGGGAGCCGACGAGGCGGCCGGCCAGCTCGACCCGCTGCTCCCACGGCAGGTCCGCGTCGTGCGGTTCGCTGGCCGAGCCGATGATCTCGTGCGCCAGGTTGACGGCCGCGACGTGCAGCCCGCGACGGGCGAAGTCGATGCCGATGGCCTGGCCGGCCTCCGGGTTGAGAGTCAGGGTCTCGGCCGGCCTGCCGCGCCCGCGCGGAGCCTCGGGCCGGCTCGCGGTGACGACCGCGCCGGCGGCCACGAGCTCGGCGAGGATGTCGTACAGGGTGGTGCGGGACAGCCCGCAGCGCCTGCCCAGCTCGCCGCGGCTGAGCGGGCCGTGCTTGCGCAGCAGCCCGAGCACGAGCTCCTCGTGCCCGCGCCGGAGCTGTGACAGGGGGCCACCGGGTTGTGACATACGGCAGAGTCTGCCTATCCACCGTCTTTTTCGTCAATAACCCGGAAAAATCATATTCGGCCTTCGGTCACCCTCCTGAGCTGCGAAAACGCAGGAGCGAGAGAGTTCGAGGGTGAACTGTAACGTTCACGTAACGGCCACGGGCGCTGCGTGAACGCGACGGGCGGCGGCCGCCGGAGGAGGCTCCCGGCGCCCGCCGTCGCGCCGGCGGGCGGCCGTCACGAATCGCTCAGCCACACGTCCGCGAGCCGCTTGCCCTGGTAGATCGGGCTGTCGTACAGGTCGCGCACCCGCTCGTTGTAGATCGAGTAGTCGAACTTCTGGATCGGGTAGTAGACCTGGCGGATCACCGTTTCCATCCGGATCTGCATCTGCTTGTAGATCTCGTCGCGCTTGCCGTCGTCGAGCTCGGTGCGTGAGCGGTCGAGCAGCTCGTACAGCTCCTTGTCGTCGATCTGGGTGTAGTTCTCCAGCGAGTCGGGCTCGAAGTCCCGCCACACCTGGTCGGGCAGGTGCACGCCGCGCAGCGCCTTGGCGACCGCGAAGTCGTGGTTGCGCCGCCGGTCGATGCCCGTGCTCGGGTCGACCATCTCCAGCTCCATCTTGATGCCGACCTTGGCCAGGTCGTCCTGCATCCACTGCGCCTCGCGCACGTCCTCGTCGTCCACGCGCTGCACCATGAGCTTGGTGCTGAAGCCATTGGGCAGCCCGGCCTGCGCGAGCAGCTTCTTGGCGTTCTGCGGACTGTACGGCCTGAGCTTCAGCACCTCCTCCTTGCTCAGCGCGGCGGTCGAGATGTCCGGTCTGACCAGGGAGGTCAGGTTGTAGCGGCCCCGGATGTTCTGGCCCATGCCGTCCCAGTCGATGGCCTCCATGAAGGCCTGCCGGACCTTCGGGTCGTCGAACGGCTCCCTCTCGGGGTTGATGAAGACGCTGACCGGGGCGCCCGGGGTCTCGTTGACGGTGAAGCCCTTGCCGTCGAGGCTTTTGGCCACGTTCACGTCGCTGGTGGTGCCGACGTCGAGGCGCCCGCTGCGCAGCGCGGCGGTGACGGCGGCGATGTCACTCATGATCGGGCGCCGGATCTCGTCCAGGTACGGTTTGCCCTCGATGTAGTAGTCGGGGTTCTTCTTGAACACCCACTCGACGTTCGGCGTGTGCTTGTCCAGCATGAAGGGGCCGGTGCCGATCGCCTGCTTCTGCATGTCGAACTCGCCCTCGAGACCCTCCCTGGGCAAGATCATGTTGAAGTGGTAGGCGAGGTAGTCCAGCAGCGGGCTGTAGGCGTGCGTCAGCTTGAACACCACGGTGTGGTCGTCCGGCGCCTCGATGCTCTCGACCGGTTCGATCATCCATTTGTGCACCTCGGTCGTCTTCTGCAGCGCCTCGAAGGTGGCCACCACGTCGTCGGAGGTGAAGGGGCGTCCGTTGACCGGGGGGAGGTTGTGCCAGCGGACGTCCTCGCGCAGCTTGAAGGTGTACGTCCTGCCGTCCTTGGAGATCTTCCACGACTCGGCCAGGTCGGGCACGATCTCCAGCGACGTGACGTCCGGCCCGGTCTTGTACTCCACCAGCTTCTCGTAGACGGTGCCCGAGATGAGGCCCATCGTGGACGGGTCGCTGGTGGTCATCGGGTTGAGGCCCTCGTCGATCTCCGTGGGGAGCTGCAGCACGAGGGAGCCGCCGGGCCTGGGGCCGCCGGCCGGGGCGGCGTTGCCGCTGTCCTCGCCCTCGTCACCGCCGCCACCGCCGCAGGCGGACAGGAGCAGGGCCGCGGTGAGTGCCGCCGCGCCCAGTCGCGTATGGCGCATCACGCCGGCCTCCCGGGAGAGGCGGTCGTCGCGCGGGCCGGTGGGAGGTCCGCCCCGCCGCCAGCTTCACCGGCAGCCCCGCCGGCAGCCTCACTGGCCGGGGCGTAGCGTCCTTTCCGTGCGTGTTCCATGTTCCTGCCTCCACTTGATCAGCGCGCCTCAGCGCGGTGGCTCCGAGGGACGGGGGGCTCCACCGGCCGCCTCTCCGGTGGCATCGTTCTGCTCGGCGGCCCGCGCCAGGCTCGGGGCCAGCCGTGACACCATGCGGCGCCCCCACCAGAGCCCGGTGACCCGGTCGGTGGCCGACCGGTGCAGGCGGGGGTCGAGATGGTCGCGCAGGGCGTCGCCGAGCAGGTTGAAGCTGAACACGGCGATCGACAGGGCGACGGAGGGCACGATGATCAGCCAGGGGGCGCGTTCCACGTAGCGCACCCCTTCGGAGAGCATCAGGCCCCATGACGGGGTGGGCGGCGGCGCGCCGATGCCGAGGAAGCTCAGCGCCGACTCCGCGATGATCACGCCGGCGAAGATGAGGCTGCCCAGGGTCAGCACCGAGGCCAGCATGTTGGGCAGCACGTGCAGGGCGAGGATGCGCGGCGCGCGTGCTCCGGTCGCACGCGCGGCCTCGACGTACGGCTCCTGGCGCACCCGCAACGTCTCGGCGCGGGCGATGCGGTTGAACGACGGGGTGATCACCACGGTCAGCGCGATGATCGTGTTGCGCACCGACGGGCCCAGGATCACCGCGATGAACAGCAGCAGCACGATCCCGGGGACAGCCTGCACCGCGTCCATCACCCGCTGCACCACCATGTCCGGCACCCGGCCGAAATAGCCGGAGATCACGCCGATCATGGTGCCGAGCACCAGGCTGACGCCGGTGGTCGTGACACCGACGACCAACGACGTCCGTGCGCCGTGGATCGTCCGGCTCAGCACGTCGCGGCCCAGGTCGTCGGTGCCGAACAGGTAGGTTCCCGAGGGCGGCTCCAGGATGTCCCTGCGGAACTGCTCCAGCGGATCGTACGGCGAGATCCACGGCGCGAGCAGCGCCACCAGCACGAAGAAGCAGATCAGCAGCAGCGCGGCGGCGCCCAGCGGCTGCGAGCGCATGAAGACGCGCAGCGCCTTCAGCCCACGCCGGAGCGCGGCTCCGCGAGGCGGGCGGGGCGCCGGAGGAGCCGGGCGCGTCCCGGTCAACGTCCGCTTCCCGGTCACGACAGCGCCTTCCCGGTCCTGATCCGCGGATCGACCAGCGCGTACAGCAGGTCGATCAGGATGATCGTGATGACGAACAGGGCCGCGTAGAAGATCGTGCAGGCCACCACCACCGGATAGTCCCGGTCGAGCACCGCCTGGTAGATGAGCTGTCCGGTGCCCGGGAGCCCGAACATGCGCTCGATGATCACCGTTCCGCCGAGCACGGTGGCCAGTTCCAGGCCGAGCAGCGTCAGCACCGCGATCGTCGAGTTGCGCAGCGAGTGCTTGAACACCACGGTGCGCTCCCGCACACCCTTGGCGCGCACGGTGCGGATGTAGTCGGAGCCCAGCGACTCCAGCATCGACGAGCGGGTCAGCCGGGCGACCGCGGCCATCCCCCCGGTCCCCAGGGCGAAGACCGGGATCGCCATCTGCTGGGCCCAGCTGGTGAAGTCCTCGGTCGGCTGGGCGTACACCAGCGGCGGGGACCAGGCGAACCAGAGCGCGAACGCGGTCAGCAGCAGCAGGGCGATGACGAAGTTCGGCACCGACAGGAACGCCACCGCGAACACCCGCAGCGCGCTGTCGGTGACCGAGCCGCGGGTGACGGCGGCGACGATCCCGACCGTGAGGCCGAGCGCCGTGCCGACCAGCATCGCCAGCAGACCGAGCTGCACGGTCACCGGAACCCGCGCCAGGAACAGGTCGACGACCGGTTCCTTGTTGTAGAAGGAGGTGCCGAGGTCTCCCTGGACGGCGCCGGCGAGCCACTCCCACAACTGCACCCACACCGGGTCGTCCAGGCCGAACTCGCCGCGCAGCGCGTCGGCCGCCTCCTTGCTCACGCCGGTGTCCTGAAGCTGCAGGCTCACCGCGTCGCCGGGCACCAGCCGCATGATCACGAAGACGAAGACCGTGACCAGGCACATGACCACCACGCCGTACCCCAGCCGGCGCAGCGTGTAGCCGATCATCGTGCGCTCGCCTCCCGCCCGGCGTCGAACAGGTGACAGGCCACGGCCCTGCCGTCCGCGGCGCCGTGCAGGGCGGGCGCCTCCACCCGGCACCGCTCCATCGCCTTCGGACAGCGCGGATGGAACCGGCACCCGGGCGGAGGACTGCTCGGGCTGGCGGGCTCGCCGCGCGGCACCGACCGTCGCGCCCGCCCGCCTGCTCGCCCACCTGCTGGCCCACCTGTTCGCTCACTGGCCCGCTCGGGGGCGAACTCGGGCAGCGCGGAGACCAGCATCTCGGTGTACGGGTGCCGCGGGTCGGCGAACAACGTGTCACCGTCGCCGCGCTCCACGATCTGCCCGAGGTACATGACGCAGACCTCGTCGGCCATGTACCGCACCACGTTGAGGTCGTGCGCGATGAACAGGTAGGACAGCCCGAGCTCGGACTGCAGCCGTTTGAGCAGGTTCAGCACCTGGGCCTGCACCGAGACGTCCAGCGCCGAGACGGCCTCGTCGCACACGATGAGGTCGGGCTCGGTGGCCAGCGCCCGCGCGATGCCGATGCGCTGCGCCTGCCCGCCGGAGAACTGGTGGGAGAACCTGTACAGGTCGGCCGAGCGCAGCCCGACCCGCTCCAGCAGTTCCACCACGCGGTCCACCCGGGCGGAGCCCTTGGCGATGCGGTGCACGGCGAGCGGCTCCCCGACCGCGTCCAGCACCCGCATGCGCGGGTTCAGCGAGCCGAGCGGGTCCTGGAAGACGATCTGCATGCGGCGCCGCAGCGCCTGCAACTGGCCGCGCGAGGCGCGCAGCAGGTCGACGCCGTCGAAGGTCACCTGCCCCGAGGTCGGATCGAGCAGGCGCAGGGCCAGCCGGGCCACCGTCGACTTGCCCGAGCCCGACTCGCCCACCAGCCCCACCGTGCGGCCGCGCGGGATCCGCAGCGAGACGCCGTCGACCGCCCGCACCACCGTGCCCCGCGACCGGAACCGCTTGACCAGGTCACGCGCCTCGAACAGCGGAGCCTCCGGCGTGGGCGCGTCAGGCGACATGGTGCACCTCGCCGGCCGTCGCGCGCGACGGTTGCAGCGAGCCCTCGTGCAGCCAGCACCGGCTGGCCCGGCCCGGCTCCAGCTCGTACAGCGGGGGTTCCGCCCGCGAGCAGCGCTCCAGCACCGACGGGCAGCGCGGATGGAAGCGGCAGCCGGACGGCGCCTCCGCCGGCGTCGGCACGCTTCCCGCGATGGCCGGCATGGGCTGGTCGCGTGGGGTGGCCGGCGTCGGGATCGAGTCGATCAGAGCCCGCGTGTACGGGTTGCGCGGCGAACGCAGCACCTCCGCCACCGGGCCCTGCTCCACCACCCGCCCGGCGTACATCACCACGACGCGGTCGGCCATCTCCGCGACCACCGCCATATCGTGCGTGATGAGCAGCAGCGCCGTGCCGTGCTCGCGCTGCATCGTCCGCAGCAGCTCCAGGATCTGCGCCTCGACGGTCACGTCCAGCGCCGTGGTGGGCTCGTCGGCGATGAGCAGCGCCGGCTCACCCGTCAGGGCGATCGCCACCATGACCCGCTGCTGCTGCCCGCCGGACAACTCATGCGGATAGGCACGTACGCGCCGCTCCGGGTCCGGCAGCCCGACCTCCCGCAACAATTCCACGGCGCGTGCCCTGGCGGCCCTGCGCGACACGGGCCGGTGTGCCCGCAACGCCTCGACGAGCTGGTCGCCGACCGTGAACAGCGGGTCCAGCGAGCTCATCGGGTTCTGGAAGATCATGGCCAGCTCGGAGCCGCGCAGCTGCCGCAGCCGCTCGGGCCCGGCTCCCACGAGCTCCTCGTCCCGCAGCAGCACCGAGCCCGCCGAGATGTTGCCCGAGCCGAGCAGCCCCAGCAGCGCGAGCGACGACACGCTCTTGCCGGAACCCGACTCACCGACCACCGCGACCGTCTCGCCGGCCGAGACCGTGAACGACACGCCGGCGACGGCGTTCACCGGTCCGGTGGGAGTGGGAAAACGGACATAGAGATCATTCACTTCGAGCAGCGGTGGGGACGGCACCGTCGTCGCTCCTTCGTCTTCGGAAAGTTGCCGGGGAGGGCGGCCCGCGTGGTCAGAAAGGGTCCGGCGGCGCGCGGCGGATCGCCGCGACCTGGTGTGACTCCTGTCACGCCACTATGCGCTGGTCGATATCGGCCCGCCACCGCCCTTTCGCCCTGCGAAAGGCTTTCGCGTGGCCGTGACCCGGCCGTCGTGACCAGCGCGGATCGGCTCATCGGGGCGGGTCGACGCCGAGGAAGCGGTAGGCGTTGTGCCACGCGATGTCGGCCAGGACGGCCTCGGGCAGGCCGAGGGAGCGCAGCGTACGCCCGGCCGGGTCCTCGCGCTCCATGGCGGGGAAGTCGGAGCCGACGAGCAGCCGGTCGTGCCCGAGCAGGTCGATGAGATAGCGCAGGGCGCGGCGGTCGAAGACCATCGAGTCGTAGTAGAAGCGGCGGGCGTGGTCGAGCGGCGAGGGGCCCTCGTTGTGCGCGATCGCGCGTTCGGGGTCGGGCGGCTCCTCGTTCCAGGTGCCGCTCCAGAAGTACTGCGCGCGCGGGAGCATGAGCGGGAAACCGCCCGCGGCGTGGCTGAAGGAGACCCGCAGGTCCGGGCAGGCGGCGGCGGTGCCACCGGTGATCAGCGACGCGGCGGCCAGCGCGCCCTCCAGACCCACGACGTACGTGCCCATGGCGGAGCGGGGCAGTCGGTCGGTGGGGGCGGGCATGGCGTGGACGAAGATCGGCAGGTCGAGCCGTGCCGCCTCGGCGAAGAACGGCAGGAAACGTTCGTCGCCGATGGAGTCGCCCAGGACGTTGGAGGCGATCTCCACGCCGTGCAGGCCCGCCTCGCGTACCGCCTTGAGCTCGGTGGCGGCGGCGTCCGGGTCCTGCATCGGCACCATGCCGAAGCCGACGAGCCGCCGGGGGTCGGCGGCGCACAGCGTGGCGGTGAACTCGTTGACGTGCCGGGCCAGCGACAGCCCGTCGGCGGGCGGCAGGTCGTAGCGGAGCAGCGGCGGCATGGGCGTGAGCACCTCGGCGCTCACGCCGGAGGCGTCCATCGCCTCGATGCGGCGCTCGGCGTCGAAGAACACCTCGCGGGCGCGGAACCGGGTGGCGCCGAACAGCAGCAGGCGCGCGGTGTCGCCGTCGATCGGCTCCATGCGCGGGAAACATCCGGGGGCGTCGGCCGGGTAGTCGCGGGGCAGCAGGTGGGCGTGGGCGTCGACAAGCATGGCGAACCTCGCAGACCTCAGGAATTGGGGTGTACCGAGACGTGCACGGCGGTCTCGCCCGGGACGCCGCCGCCGAGGGTCTCGATGGCGAGGACGGTCTCGTCCAGCCCGAAGGAGTGGGTGTGCAGCTTCTCCAGGGGATAGCGGCGCGACTCGATGATGCCGATCGCCTCGCGGTAGGCGCGGTTGTCCACGCCGAACGCGCCGACCACGGTCAGGGCGCGGTTGATGATCAGGTCGGTGCGCAGCGGGATCTCGCGGCGGCCCTTGAGCCCGGCCAGCACCACCCGGCCGCCGTGCCGGGCCGACAGCAGCGCGTCCGTGACCGGTCCCGCGGCCATGGGAGTGAGCTCCAGCACGACGTCGGCCAGCTCGCCGCCGGTGATCTCGCGTACCCGCTCCACGGTGTCCTCGGCCCGCTCGCCGTCGACGACGATCGTGTGGTCGGCGCCGAACTCGCGGGCCAGGGCCAGCTTGTGGGCGTCCGCCTCCAGGCCGGTCACGATGATCGTGCCGGCGCCGGCGGCCCGCGCCGCGATGACCGCGGACAGGCCGCGCTGCCCGGCCCCGAGCACCAGCAAGGTGTCCCCGAGCCCCACGCCGCCCAGATGACAGGCCCAGCGCACGCCCGCGCCGAGCGGGTTGAACATCGCGGCCACCTCGGCGGGAAGGGCCGGATCGATGGGGTGCAGGATCGTGCGGGGCGACAGGTACATGTACTCGGCGAACCCGCCCCACAGCGACGGCGCCACGTCCAGCGACGCCACTCCGTGGCCCGGCCTGCGGTTGGGACACGACTGGTAGTGCCCGGTCAGGCACCGGCGGCAGGCGTGGCACGGGATGATGATCTCCACGGCCACCCGGTCGCCGGGCTTGACGCCCCACCGCTCGGCGGCCCGCTCGCCGACCTCCTCGACGATGCCCATCGGCTCGTGGCCGGGCACGAACGGCGTCGGGTTCTCCTGGTCCATCGACCCGAGGTGCCCCCTGAAGATCTCGACGTCGCTGCCGCAGATGCCGTTGGCCTCCACGCGCAGCAGTCCGTCGTCCTCGCCGATCTCCGGACGGGGGAACTCGCGCACCTCGATCGTGTTGGGGGCGATCTGCACTGCCGCGCGTACCGTGTCTGCCATCGAATGCGGGCCTCTCTCCTGGCGGGTTTCGCTGCCAGGATGTCGGCGACGGCAGGGGAATGCGACGATGATTTCGCGTCACGGAAAGCAAACATGCCCGCTGTTCACAGCCGGGCATTTGCTTTCCGCGACGCGAAAGTCAGGTGGCCCGTCATCCGGCCCGCTGGGCATAGTGAAGCACCGCTGACCATCGCTCGAAGGCATCTCCTCGACTCCGATTCATGCGCCGCGGCCGCTTCGCCACGGCTTCGTGGCGCGGGGCACCGTGAGTGCTTCCGCCGCCCATCCGAGCACCGGCACTCCCACTTCCCCGGAAGGACGATCAGTGATCAAACCCGGCTTCGTCGCGGCAGAGGACCGAGAGACCGTCACCGCGATGCTCCGCGCGCAGCTCGCCGGGCTGCCCGCGCGCTCTCCGTTCTACGCCGACCTGTTCGCCGGGCACGGAGTCGACCCGGCGGCGCTGGTCTCCCTCGACGACCTGCGCAAACTGCCCTTCACGGACAAGCAACTGCTGCGCGACTCCCAGGTCGTCTCGCCCCCGCTCGGGCGGCACGCGGGCGTGGACATGGTCGACGTGATCCGCGTCCACGCCTCCACCGGCACGACAGGCAGGCCGAGCTGGGTGGGCGTGACCAGGCGTGACTCCGAGGCGTGGACGGAAATGGTGGCCCGCGCGTTCATGACCATGGGCGCGCGGCGCGAGGACGTCGTGCTGCACGGCTCGGGGCTGACGTTGTTCGTGGGCGGGCTGCCGATCAGGGACGCGCTGGAACGCATCGGCTGCACGATGGTCCCCGTCGGCACCGGGGCGTCGGACAAGGCGGTGCAGGCGCTGGACTCCCTGGGCGTCACCGCGCTGCACGCCACCCCCTCGTACGTGCGCTACCTGGCCGAGTACGTACGCAGGCTGGGGCGCGACCCCAAGGAGTTCGGCATCACCAAGATCTTCGTGGGCGGCGAGCCCGGCGGCGGCGAGCCCGCGTTCCAGCAGCGCATGGAGGAGGAGTGGGGCGCCCGCGTCACCGAGGGCCTGGGCAACGCGGACATGGCTCCGGTGCTGTTCGCCGAACCTCCGGGCGCCGGCGGCATGCGCTTCACCGGTGGCCGCCACGTGGTGGTGGAGCTCGTCGACCCGGACTCGGGGGAGCCGATCGATCCCGAGCCGGGCGCCACGGGCGAGCTCGTCTACACCTCGGTGGACCGCGAGTGCTGCCCGCTCGTCCGGTTCCGTACGCGGGACCGGGTGCTGGTGACCGGGCTGGCCGGCGACGGCGCGCCGCTCATCCGGTGTGTGGGGCGTACCGACGACATGCTGATCGTGCTGGGGGTCAACGTGTTCCCCACGGCGATCCGCGATCTGGCGCAGACCCTGCATCCCCGGACGAACGGCGTGGTCCAGGTCGTCCTGCCCGGCCCCGGACCGCGGGTGGAGCCGCCGCTGCGGGTCGACGTGGAGCTCGGCGAGGAACCGTGCGACCAGGAGCGGCTGCGGCAGGAGATCGAGGAGCTGATCAGGGCGCGGCTGACCGTGCGGGCGACGGTCGTGCTCGTGCCGCCGGGCTCGCTGGAGCGTACGGAGATGAAGTCCCGCCTGACCCGGATCGCCGGTTGAGCGCGGGCAGCACACCAGACAGGAGCAGGCAATGTCAGACGACGACCCGATGATCGACCCCTTCGCCGACGCGGGACCCCGGTGGATGACCGGGCGCACCGCGCTGGTCACCGGGGGCGGCCAGAACACCTCCTACCCGGGTGTCGGATACGCCATCTGCCGGGTGCTGGCCAGGCACGGCGCGCGGGTGGCGGTGCTCGACAGGAACGAGGAGGCCGCCGAGCGCACGGTGAAGCTGATCGCGGAGGAGGGCGGTGAGGCGATCTCCGTGATCGCCGACGTGACCGACGACCGGGCCTGCGCGGGAGCGGTCGCCGAGGTGGCCGGCCACCTGGGCGCGCTGGACACGGTGGTCAACAACGTCGCGGCGGGCGACCGGAGCGGGCTGTTCGACACCACCCCCGAGCACTACGACCGGCTGATGGACATCAACCTCAAGTCCGCGTGGTCGATCACCCGGCACGCCGTCCCCGTGCTGCCGCGCGGCAGCTCCATCGTGAACATCTCGTCCGTAGGGGCGCGCAGGCGCGGGCCCGGCCTGATCTACTGCGTGGCCAAGGCCGCCATGGAGAACATGACCGAGGGGGCGGCGACCACGCTCGGCCCGCAGGGCATCCGCGTCAACTGCATCGCGGTCGGCGCGATCTACGGGGCGTTCGCCGCGAAGGGCTCCATGACCCAGGAGATGCGCGAACAGCGCCGCGAGGGCACCTCCTTGAAGACCGAGGGGACCTCCTGGGACATCGCCCACGCCGCGTTGTTCCTGCTGAGCGACCGTGCCCGGTGGATCTCCGGGCACATCCTCCCGGTCGAGGGCGGTCCTCCGCACCGCTACCCGGCCGAGCCGATCACCTCCGTGCCGATGGGGGCGTGATCGGCCGCGTACGGGATCGGCCCGCGTCAGGGGAGCGGGCCGGTCCCGGCGCGTTCGCGTGAGGCGGGCGCTCAGCGGCCCGCGGGACTGGAGTACTTCACCTCGCGCACCGTCCAGTGCGCGCTCTGGCGTGGCACACCGGCGTCGGTGACGGCCGAGGGCGCTCCGAGCGCGCGCGAGATGCTGCGGGAGGTCGCGGCGAGCGCGGGCACCAGGGAGTGCGGGGACGGCGAGCCGAGCGGCACGGTGATGCCGACCGCGGCGACGACGCGGTCGCGGGGGCCGCGGATGGGGACGGCGACGGCCATGGCGTCGTAGGTGAGCTGGCTCTGCACGATGGCGACGCCCGACTTGCGCACCTCGGCCAGGAAGTGCCGCAGCGCGTCGGGGTCGGTGAGCGTGTGGTCGGTGTAGCGGCGCAGCTTGGAGGCGAGCACCTCCTCCTGGAACTTCTGGGAGGAGTGGGCGAGCAGCACCAGCCCGGTGCCGGTCGCGTGCATGGGCCAGCGCCCGCCGAGCCGGCTCGGCACGCGGACGGTGTCGCGGGCGCGCAACGACTCGACGTAGATGACGTCGTGCCCTTCCGGCACGCCGAGGTGGATGTTGCCCCGGGTGGCGTGCTGCAGGTCGTGCAGGTACGGCAGCGCGATCTCCCGCAGCTGGCCGCCCTGCGGCGCCAGGGTGCCGAGCTCCAGGATGCGCAGGCCGATGCTGTACTTGCCGTCGCTGTGCCGGGACAGCGCGCCCCAGCGGCGTAGTTCGTTGAGCAGCCGATGGGTCGTGCTGAGAGTGAGGCCGGTCCTGCGGCTGATGTCGCTGAGGGACAGCGCCAGGTTCTCGGTGTCGAAGACGCCGAGAATGGAGAGCACGCGCTGGGCCGATGTCAGGCGATGGGGTTCGAGAGACTTGTCTGCCAGGACAGTCACCAATTCACCTGCCTGTCCGTATTACGTGACCTAGGTTACGTGGGCGTTAACCAGGCTACATAAACGGACAGCCTTTCGATAGTAGCCCTAATTAGGCGAAAATTCCTTCCGCTGGACGGAAAGGGGGCTTCCCTGTCGAACGGCAAACAGGGCATACGGACGAAATGCAACTAGCCCTTCCATGTCACGAAAGTCGCGATTTCATCTGAGACGCCACGGTCTACATTGCTCTGAGCAGGGCCGTAGTCGCACCCGGTCACCCCGCCGGACGTTTCCCGCGGCCCGATCACCGAGTGAGGCGAAGATGCGCGACGAAACACGCCTGGAGCAGATCCGGTCCACCCTGGCCGTCGACGGCTACCGGCTGACCGTCGAGGAGGCCGGCCCCGTCTTCGACGTGCGGATCACCGCCGGAGCCGGAAGCTGCCCCGACTGCCTGGTCCCCAAGAACATGATGGTGAGCATGCTGGCGCCGATCCTCGGCGTGGGGCCCGACGGCATCCGGCTCTCCTACCCCGGCGACGCCGCTCCGGCGAACCACATCTGATGAGGGGCCACGAGCCGAGAAGAGGTGCTTGAGGGATGTTCGACCGGATCCTTGACCCGACCGGCCTGTCGGTACGGCCCGCCAACGTGGCGGTGTCCGCGAGGAGGGTGCCGAGCCTGGCCGGCGCCCGCGTCGGATTGCTGAACAACACCAAGCGGAACGCCGCGCAGTTGCTGACCGAGCTCGGCGACCTGCTCCGTGACCGTTACGGCGCGGTGGTGACGATCCAGCGCACCAAGCCGCATGTCGCCTTCCCGGTGGACGAGCCGATGCTCAAGGAGATCGCCGCCGTCAGCGACGTGGTGATCACCGGCGTGGGCGACTGCGGGTCCTGCAGCGCGTCGGCGGCGGCCGACGGCATCGCCTTCGAACGGGCGGGCGTCCCGGCCGCGGTGATCGTCAGTGACGCGTTCGAGGTGACCGCGCGGGCGATGGCCGGCGTGCACGGCGACGAGAACTTCGAGATCCTGCTGACCCCGCACCCGGTGGCCGTGCTCGACGCGGAGCAGATCGCCGAACGCGCCACCCGGCTGGTCTCCCACGTGGCCGCCCGGGTCTGCGAGCCCGTCCGATGACCGGCGGCACCCTCGACGCCCAGGTCACCGACCCGCTGGACGGCGCGCACCGGTCCATCGAGTACATGTACGACCGGGGCTGGACCGACGGCCTGCCCGTCGTGCCGGCGACGCGCGAGCTGGTCGACGCCTTCCTCGCGACCACGGCACGGCCCGCCGACGAGGTCATCGGCCGGCTCGACCACCTCAAACGGGAGGTCTCGGTCGAGCTGGCCGCCATCAACGCGGTGATGGCGGGCTGCCGGCCCGAGTACTTCCCGGTGGTGCTGGCCGCCTGGGACGCGCTGATGGCCGAACGCTCCACCGTGGGCGGCGGCTGGCAGAGCACCAGCGGCCCCGCGCCGCTGATCGTGGTCAACGGCCCGGTACGCCGGCGGCTCGGCTTCAACGCCACCGGCGGCGTGTTCGGGCCCGGCTTCCGCGCCAACGCCACCGTGGCCAGGGCGATCGGGCTGATCGTGCGCAACGGACTGGGCGTGGTGCCGCACGTGCTGGAGCAGGCGACCCAGGGCATCCCCGGACGGTGGGCGATGTGCGTCGCCGAGAACGAGGAGGAGAGCCCGTGGGAGCCGCTCTCGGTGGACGGCGGGGTGGCCGCCGGCGTCGACGCCGTCTCCACGACCCTGCTCAGGACCAGCGAGTTCGTGGACAACCGGCACACCGACGACCCCGAGGCGCTGCTCGGCGACTTCGCCGACACGATCTCGCGTACCGGTAGCTGGATCTTCCGCCACGCCAGCGCCGGCGTGGTCTTCTGCCCGGAGCACGCGCAGATGCTGGCCGCGGCCGGGATGAGCAAGGCCGACGTGCGCGACTGGCTGATCGAGCGCTGCGGGCGGTCCGAGGCCGACCTGGCCGGAGCCGGCAAGAACCACGTGCACGGCAACGTCCGGCGCCAGGGCGACGACGGCGAGCCCGGCGCCTTCCACCGCTACTTCGCCGACGGCGCGCCCAAGAACCTGCCGATCGTCGTGGCGGGGGCCCGCAACGCCGGGATCTCCATGGTGGTCCGGGTGTTCTCCAACTGGTCCGGCATCTCGGCCAGGGTCGAACCACCCCGCGACGGCGAGGCCCCGCGCCCTTCGCGAGGTCCCGGAGGCGCGTGACAGGGCCGCGTGAAAGGGGAGGAGCTCATGTCCGACGATCCGCTGGCTGATCCGTTCGCCGGCGCCGGAGCCCGGTGGATGGCGGGCCGCGCCGCCCTGGTCACCGGGGCCGGGCAGAACGGGGCCCTGCCCGGCGTCGGCTACGCCGTCGCCCGGGTGCTCGCCGCGCACGGCGCGCGCGTCGCGGTGCTCGACCGGGACGCGGCCGCCGCCGGCCGTACCGTGAAGCTGATCGGCGAGGACGGCGGCGAGGCGGTGGCCGTGGTCGCCGACGTGACCTCCGACCGGGCGTGCGCCGAAGCGGTCGCCGAGGCGGCGGCCCGCCTCGGCGGGCTCGACGCCCTGGTGAACAACGTCGCCTCGGGCGATCCCGCGGGGTTGTTCGAGGTCACGCCTGACCGGTTCGCCGAACTGATGACGGTCAACCTCACCTCCGCCTGGCAGGTCACCCGGCACGCCGTCCCCGTGCTGCCGCGTGGCGGCTCGATCGTGAACATCTCCTCGGTGACCGTGCGGGCGGGCGGGCCCGGGATGGTGTACTCGCTGGCCAAGGCGGGGCTGGAGAACCTGACCGAGGGCGCCGCGGCCACGCTCGGGCCGCGCGGCATCCGGGTCAACGGCGTGCGGGTCGGCATGATCTGGGGGTCGTTCGCCGCCGCCAACATGCCCGAGGAGGCGCGCGCGGTGCGGCGCGAGAGCACCGCGCTCATGACCGAGGGCACCGCCTGGGACGTCGCCCACGCCGCGCTGTTCCTGCTCAGCGACCGGGCGCGGTGGATCTCCGGGCACCTCCTCGACGTCGACGGCGGGCCCGCGCGCCGGCCGCCGCCCGTCGCGGCCCCTGACGGCCGCGACCGCGACAGATGACGTAGTCCAGGTGCCGCAGATGACCCACGATCTGCGGCACCCGCACGAAATACGGTCCCTACAACTCCGCAAACCGCCGACATCCACCCCCGCTCTGAGGAGTGCCACCCATGACCCACAACGGCACGTCCAAGCCTCCATCGATCAAAGGGCTCTTCGCTGCCAGCTTCATCGGCACGTCGATCGAGTGGTACGACTACTTCATCTTCGGCACGGCCGCCGCGCTGGTGTTCCCCCGGCTGTTCTTCCCGGACGCGTCGCCCGAGGCCGCCACGCTCGCGTCGTTGTCGGCGTTCGCCGCCGGATTCCTGGTCCGGCCGCTGGGTGCCGCGGTCATCGGGCACTTCGGCGACAGGATCGGCCGCAAGTCGATGCTCGTGCTCACGCTGATCCTGACCGGTGGGTCCACTTTCCTCATCGGGACGTTGCCGACGTACGCGGCGATCGGCATCGGAGCGCCGCTGCTGCTGGTCTCGCTCCGTCTCGTCCAGAGCTTCGGCGTGTCCGGTGAGTGGGGCGGCGCGCTGCTCATCTCCACGGAGAACGCCGCACCACACCGTCGCGCGGTTTATGGGAGTTTCGCCCAGTTCGGGGTCCCGGTCGGTGTGCTGACCTCCAACCTGGCGTTCCTGGCCGTCGCCGGCATGGACGACGAGGCGTTCTTCTCCTACGGCTGGCGCATCCCGTTCCTGCTGAGCGCGGCGCTGGTCATCGTCGGCTTCGTCGTACGCCTGCGCCTGTCGGAGACGCCCGCGTTCGCCAAGGCGAAGAAAGAGCGCTCGATCAGCAAGGTGCCCTTCGCCGATCTGCTGCGACAGCACCCGCGCAACCTCATCCTGGGCGGTCTGGCCGCGATCGCGCCGCCCGCGGTGGGCTACGCCGTGACCGTGTACATGCTGACCTACGGGACCCAGGTGGCCGGCTTCGAGCGCAACACGCTGCTCACGCTGATCCTCGCGTCGACCTCGGTGTGGATCCTCGCGATCGTCGTGTCCGCGATGTTGTCCGACCGGTACGGCGCCAAGCGGCTCTACATCGCCGGCGCGATCACCGCGGTGGTGTGGCCGGTGCCGATGTTCGCGATGGTCAACACCGGCGAGGTCATGCCGGCGCTGATCGCGTTCCTGGTGGCGGCGGTGGTGCAGGGCATCATGGCCGGCGCGCAGGGCGGCCTGTTCAGCGAGATGTTCGACCTCAAGGTCCGCTACAGCGGCATTTCCATCGCCTACGCCGCGGGCGGCACGGTCGCCGGCGCCGTCACCCCGGCCTTCCCCGCTCTGTACGCCGCGTTCGGCTCGTCCACGCCGGTCGCCGTGTTCCTCACCGTGCTGGGCGCGGTGAGCCTGGTGGCCGTGAGCGGCATCCGGTACACCGCGCCGTCGCGGGATCCGGAGAAGAAGGTCGGCACCCCGGCCGTGGCACCGGAGCTCTAGCCAGGGTGCACGATCCGCCGCGCGGGTGCGAGGGGCACCGGCCCTCGCCCCGCGCGGCCGGGTCAGTCGTGGGAGGGCACGGCCATCTCTCCGAGCTCGGACCAGTCGTTCTGCGGGACCGTCGTGTTGACGATGCGCGGGGTCTCGGCGAGGTGGGGCGGCAGCGTCTGCCGGGCCTTGCGGAAATGGTCGGAGCCCACGTGCGCCGCCCCGGCCTCGTCGTCGCGGAACGCCTCGACCAGGACATATTCGGTGGGGTCGTCGAGGCTGCGTGACCAGTCGAACCACAGGCAGCCGGGCTCGGCGCGGGTCGCCTCGGTGAACTCCGCGGTGATCTCCGGCCAGCGGTCGGCGTGCTCAGGCAGGACGCGGAACTTGGCGGTAATGAAGATCATCTGAGTGCTCTCCCGGTCGGCGGCGCCACTGGTCCGAGTCTATCGGCTGCTCTATTTCAGTCATAGCAAGTAGGGAATATTGACTTTGGGAGTGCCGGATCGTACCTTCGATGGCATGAGCCAGGGCCTTCATCTGACCCGCCGCCCGCACGTGGACTTCTGCCACGTCGCCAGCGCGCAGTGTCGCTGATCACGTACCACCGCCCCACCTCTCGTCTCTCCAGAGGAACCATCGTGATCAAACGCAGAACCGCCCAGGGCGGCCGGCCGGACGCCGGAGCCGGCCTCGCGGAGCGGCCACAGGAACGAAAGGCGCGAGCACCCATGGCCGACCAGACCGAGCACACCCTCCAGTTCCCCGGCGACGTGCACTGGTACGACCTGCCGGACGACGAGGCCGAACTCGCGGCCGTCGTCGAGCTCCGCGAGCTCGGGGGGTTCGCGGAGCTCGACGAGCAGGACGGGTGGAGGGCGAGGTGACCCGCAAGCTGCACCTTAACGCCTTCCTCATGGGCGTCGGCCACCACGAGGCCGCCTGGCGCCACCCCCGCACCGAGCCGGCCCGCCTCACCGACGTCCGCCACTACCAGGAACTGGCCACGATCGCCGAGCGCGGCGGGCTCGACTCGCTCTTCCTCGCCGACGGACTGGCCCTCGGCAACGTTCGGCACAACGCGCTCGACCGCCTCGAACCTCTCACGCTGCTGTCGGCGCTGGCCTCCGTCACCACCCACATCGGCCTCATCGCCACCGTGTCGACGACGTACAACGAGCCCTTCCACGTGGCCCGCAAGTTCGCCTCGCTCGACCACATCAGCGGGGGCCGGGCCGGCTGGAACATCGTCACCTCCGCCGGTGAACCCGAGGCCCGCACCTTCGGCGTGCGACGCCCGCCGCACGCCGAGCGCTACGCCAGGGCCGACGAGTTCCTGCACGTCGTCAGGGAACTGTGGCACAGCTGGGAGGACGACGCCGTCCTGCACGACCGCACGGGCGGCCACTACGCCGACACCGGCAAGATCCATGTGATCGAGCACGTCGGCGCGCACTTCGCGGTCCGCGGCCCCCTCAACATTTCGCGCCCGCCACAGGGCCATCCGCTCCTGGTGCAGGCCGGCTCGTCGGAGGACGGCAAGGCGTTCGCCGCCCGCCACGCCGAGGCGGTCTTCACCGCGCAGCAGACGCTCCGGGAGGCGCAGCACTTCTACGCCGACCTCAAGCGGCGCCTGGCCGCCCACGGGAGGCGGCACGAGGATCTGCTGGTCCTGCCCGGGATCTCGCCGATCATCGGCTCGACCGAGCGCGAGGCGCTGCGGCTGGAGAAGGAGCTGGAGGACCTCATCATCCCGGTGTACGGGCTGGCACAACTGTCCCACATGACCGGGCTGGAGCTCACCGAGGACACCCTGGACGAGCCGCTGCCCGACGTGCCCCCCGAGAACGAGGGCGCGCAGAGCCGCCGCAGGCTCGTCGTCGACCTGGCCAGGCGCGACCGCCTCACGGTCAGGCAGCTGATCGCCCGCCTGGCCGGCGGGCGCGGCCACCGCGTCGTGGCGGGCACGCCCGAGCAGATCGCCGACGAGCTGCAGGAATGGTTCTTCGCCGGCGCGGCCGACGGGTTCAACATCATGCCGCCGCTCCTGCCCAGCGGCCTGTCCGACTTCGTCGACCACGTGGTGCCGGAGCTGCGCGTCAGGGGCCTGTTCCGTCACGAGTACGAAGGCCGTACGCTGCGCGAGAACTACGGCCTGGCCAGGCCGCCGTCCCCGCACGCGCGCCGCGAGGCGGCGGTGGCCCCATGAGCGTCGTCGCGTTGTCGGGCAACCCGCGGGCGGGCTCCAGGACCCTCGCCGTGGCCACGGAGGTCGCCGGGGCGATCTCCCGGCGGCTCGGCGGTGACGGGCGCGACGAGGTGGTCGACCTGTCCGCGCTCGGCCCCCACCTGCTCGCCCCCGGCTCGCACGCCGGTGCACCTGCGGCCGCTGCTCGTGGAGCTGGGCGCGGCCGTGCCCAGCCCCGGGCTGGTGGTGCTCGAATCGCAGATCCCGGCGCTGGACGAGGTGCTGGCGCCGTGGGCCGACCGGGTCGCGCCCCAGGTCGCCGGGGCACTCAAGGAAGGGACGCTCCCAACCTGAACCGCACCCTGGAGCACCCGGCCGCCCCGCCTCCGACCGGGGCGGCCGGTCCCTTCCGCGCTTCCACCTGGGCTAGGGCGGTCCGGCCCGTCGAGGTCACCGACCGTTTCCGCGGTGCGCGCGGGGCCTAGGCTCGGAGCATGAAGTTCCTGTTGCTCGTCTGCGGAGATCAGCAGGCCCACGAGGCGATGCTGGCCGATCCCGACTTCCTGCCCGACTGCAAGGCGTGGGCCGAGGCGCAGGGCGGCCGGCTGGTGCAGACCGGCGGTCTGGAGGCGCCGGCGCAGGCCACGACGGTCCGGGCGCGTGACGGCGAGGTCCTGCTCACCGACGGCCCGTTCGTCGAGGCGAAGGAGGTCGTGGCCGGGTTCAGCCTGATCGAGTGCGCCACCAGGGAGCAGGCGCTCGAAGCCGCCACGACCCATCCCGTCGCGCGGCACGGCACGATCGAGGTGCGAGCGCTGCTGCCGTGAACGTCCGGGAGACGGTCGACGGGCTGTTCCGGGAGGAATGGGGGCAGATCGTTGCGACGCTCATCCGGATGACCGGTGACTGGGACCTGGCGGAGGAGTGCGCCCAGGACGCCTTCGCCCAGGCGCTGCAGCGCTGGCCCGCCGACGGTGTGCCGCCGGGACCCGGCGCCTGGCTCACCACCACCGCCCGCAACCGGGCGGTCGACCGGCTCCGCAGGGCCGCCGTGGGCGCGGCCAAGCTGCGCGAGCTGGCGGCTGCCGGGCCCGCGCGGCCGGGGGACGGCGACGGCGGCTTCGGCGACGACCGGCTGCGGCTCCTCTTCACCAGCTGCCATCCCGCGCTGCCGTTCGAGTCGCGGGTGGCGCTGACGCTGCGCACCCTGGCCGGGCTGAGCACCGCCGAGATTGCCCGCGCTTTCCTCGTTCCCGAGGCCACGATGTCCAAGCGGCTCACGCGGGCCAAGGCCAGAATCCGCGACTCGGGCATCCCCTTCCGGGTGCCGGACGCCGCGGAGCTGCCCGGCCGGCTCGCCACGGTGCTGGGCGTGCTCTACCTGCTGTTCAACGAGGGGTACGCGGCCGCCGCCGGCGACGACCTGATCCGGCGGAGCCTGTCCGACGAGGCGATCAGGCTGGGGCGCACACTGGTCTCGTTGCTGCCCGGCGAGCCGGAGGCGGCCGGCCTCCTGGCGTTGATGGTGCTGCACGACGCCCGCCGCCCGGCCCGGCTCGACGCGAATGAGCTCGTGCCGCTGGAGGAGCAGGACCGTTCCCTGTGGGAGCACGAGCGGATCGGCGAGGCGGTCACCATGCTGGAGGAGGCGCTGCGGCAGGGCCGGGCGGGCCCGTACCAGGTCCAGGCGGCGATCGCCGCCTGCCACGCGACCGCCGGCTCCTTCGAGCGCACGCCGTGGGACGAGATCGCGGCGCTCTACGGCCGGCTGGAGGCGCTCGTGCCGTCCCCGGTCGTCCGGCTGAACCGGGCGGTGGCCGTGGGGATGGGCGAGCCGGCGCGCGGGCTGGCCCTCGTCGAGGCGCTCGCGCCCGAGCTGAGCGGCTACCACCTGCTGCCCGCCACCAGAGCCGACCTGCTGCGCCGCCTGGGACGCCGCGCCGAGGCGGCCGACGCCTACCGCGAGGCCCTGCCGCTGGCCCCGACCGAGCCGGAACGCCGCTATCTCGCCCGCCGTCTCGCCGAGATTTCTCCCGGAGAGGTGTCCGCCGGGGCGCCCGCCGTTCGTGGGAAGGGCGAAACGGACCACGGGAAAGGGTGATGACCATGATCTCGACACGTTCCGCCGACGGAACCGAGATCGTTCTCGACCGGCTGGGCTCGGGCAGCCCGGTCGTCCTGGTGAGCGGCGCCTCCTGCGCGAGAGGCGTGCACGCGCCGCTGGCCGAGTTGCTGGCGGACGGGCACACGGTCGTCAACTACGACCGGCGGGGGCGCGGCGACAGCGGCGACACCCCGCCGTACGACGTGCGGCGCGAGATCGAGGACCTCGCCGCGGTGATCGTCGTGTCGGGCGGCTCGGCGGCGGTGTTCGGCAACTCGTCCGGCGCGGTGCTGGCGCTGCGCGCGGCGGCCGAGGGGGTGCCGATCACCCGGCTCGCCCTGTGGGAGCCGCCGTTCCAGCTCGACCCCGGTGCGCCGGAGCGGGCCCGCGCGTACGCCGCCGAGCTGGCCGGCTGCCTGGCCGAAGGCCGCCGCGGTGACGCCATGGCCCTCTTCATGAGCTCCGTGGGACTGCCGCCGGGCGTGATCGCCCAGATGCGGCAGGCGCCCATGTGGGCGTCGATGGAGGCGATCGCGCCGACCCTCGCCCACGACGCCGCGATCATGGGTGACGGCCGCCCGCCGGCCGGGCTCTCCGACGTCAAGGCGCCCACGCTGATCATGACCGGGTCCAGGACGGGCTCGTGGAGCCTTGCCGCGGCAGAGGCGTTGACGGACCTCCTGCCGTTCCCGCGGCACACGGTGCTCCAGGGGCAGGACCACAACGTCTCGTGGGAGGCGCTGGTCCCGCACCTGCGCTCGTTCCTGTCCTGACACGGCCGAGGCCCGGCGGGTGTCCGCCGGGCCTCGGGGACGGAGGTCTAGAAGATGCGGTACTTGCGGCCGCAGTTGTCGAACTTGCCCGCCCAGCAGGTGAACGTGTAGGCCTTCTTGATGCCCCGCCCGCTCCAGCTGCCGACGACCTTGCCGTCCCAGGCCTTGTTGAACTTCTTCCAGTGGCCGTTCTGGTAGACCTCGAACCAGACCCAGGCCTTCTTGCCGCCGCGCTTGTCGACGCCGTACCACTTCGTGTGGACCTTGCCGTGCTTCTTCCAGGTCTTCCCGAACGTGTACGCCTTGTGGTCGCTGGAGAAGAACTTGCCCCAGCTGCCGCCGTAGGAGGCGGTAGCGGTGGTCGACGCGGTGGACTGCGTGGCCGCCTGGGCGGCGGGGGTGAGAGCGATGCCGGTGACGGCCATCGAGCCGGCCAGGGCCGCGATCGCAAGGGTCTTACGCATTGGGTTCCTCCCCGTGTCGGTGTGCCGGTCGTTCCCGGCACACCAGGGACATTACGGAGACTTGCCGCGATCATCTGTGGACAAATCCACACACAGCGCGTATGTGGAGAAGTCCACATATCGAGCACCTTGCGCATGCCGCCCCCGGAGGGGCGGAACATGGCGACAGGCCGGCCTTCCGGCTGGTCAGCGCTTGACGGTCGTCCGGCCCGTCGGGAAGGGCACGAACGGCTTCTGCTCCGCCTTCGCGGTCGCGCCGCCCTTCCCGCACAACGCCAGGACCAGATGGTTGCCCATCGCGTTGTCGATCTCGCTCGGCTCCAGCTGGCCGTCGTCGCCGATGCGCTGGTACTTCATCAGGTTCATCCCGAACGAGATCTGGCGCTTGCCGTCGGGGCTGGACAGCGACTGCGCACCCATGCCGAAGACGGCTCCGTCGTGCCCCCAGAACCGGCCACACTGCAGGTCGGCGGCGTAGAGGCCGAGGCCGTAGTGCAGGTATCCGCCGCCCACGTTCACGGGCACCGTCGTCTGCATCTCGGCCAGCTGCTTCGCGCCGATCAGCCGTCCGCGCAGCAGCTCCCGGTAGAACCGGTTGAGGTCGTCCATCGTGGACACGACGTCGCCGGCCGTGCGCACGTACGACATGTCGTAGACGCTGTAGTCGCGCGGCGGGTCGATCAGCCCGTACCACGACTCGTACGCCTTCGAGTGGGACCCGGGGATGCGGGGCGTGCGCGGGTAGGACGTGTGCCGCAGGCCAGCCTTGCGGATCACGTTGCGGGTGATGTGGCGCTCGGCGTTCTCGCCGGTGACCTTCTCCAGGAGCAGGCCGATGATCACGTAGTTGGTGTTGGAGTAGGAGCCGGGTGTCGCGCCGGGCTCGCCCGTCGGGGTTCCCTCCAGGCCCATCTTCACCAGCTCCGCCGGCTTGATCTTACGGAACCGGTGCTCGTCCAGGCTGCTGGTCCTGCCCTCCAGCAGCGAGGGGAACGCCGGAGCGATGTAGTCGGCGATGTGGCTGGTGTGGTTGAGCAACATCCGTACGGTGATCTTCTTGCCGCGCTCGCCCGGAACGAGGTCGGGCAGGTAGCGGCCGATGGGGGCGTCCAGCTCGATGGTGCCGCGCGCCACCTGCTGCAGCACGGCCACGGACGCGAACGTCTTGGAGATGCTGCCGACCCGGTGCGTCATCCTCGGGTGCATCGGCCGCTTGGTCGTCACGTCGGCGACACCGGTGGAGCCCTGCCACGTACGGTTCCCGTCGCGGACCGTCGAGAGCATGCCGTACATCCCCGCCTTGTGTGCGGCGTCCAGCGTCTGCTGCAGCGCCTGCCGGTCGAGCACCACGGGATCCTGAGCGGCCGCGGCGGTGCCCGGGGCCATCAGGGTCGCCGTGGTGAGCAGCGCGGCTGCGGCGGCCAGCCGCCTGGTGTGTCGCATGCGAGGGGAGATCATGGCCAATATCTTGATGTATCCGGGCAGGTGGTCGGCAGTCAGCGGAGTCACCGCCTCGATATGACACACGTCATCCCGACGCCATGACATCGGCCCTGACTCTCCCTCCACGGGACGCGGGGTGGTTGACGGCAGGCGCGGAGACGGGGGAGCGGGGATGATCGCGGTATGGGCTACGACGAGCTGATCCGGGAGGCGCTGGCCACGCCGTTCGAGGGCTGGGACTTCGCCGTGTTCGACGGGCGTATGACGGCGACAGGCGACCTGCCGTGGGACTACGAGGGCATGGTGCGCGAGCGGCTGCCCGGCACGGCTTCGCTGCTCGACCTCGGCACGGGAGGCGGCGAACTGCTGGCGTCGCTGGCCCCGCTGCCGCCGCGCACGGTGGCGACCGAAGGGCACCCGCCGAACGTGCCGGTCGCCCGCCGCCGCCTGGAGCCGCTGGGCGTCGAGGTGGTGGCGGCCGGCGGGGACGGGGCGCTACCGCTCCCCCCCGGGGCGTTCCAGCTGATCGTCAACCGGCACGAGGCGTACGATCCGCACGAGGTCCGCCGCCTGCTGGCTCCGGGAGGCACGTTCGTCACTCAGCAGGTCGGGGGGCGCGACCTGGAGGAGATCAATGCGGCGCTGGGCGGGCCCCCGCACGAGGACGCGCACTGGAACCTGGACATGGCGGTCGCCGGGCTGACCGGCGCGGGCCTCGATGTCACCTGGCGGCGGGAGGCCGGCTACCCGGTCACGATCGGCGACGTGGGCGCGCTCGTGTTGTACCTGCGGATCATCCCGTGGCAGGTGCCCGGCTTCGATGTGCACGACCACGGCGACAGGCTGCGCGCCCTGCACGAGGAGATGGAGCGCGGCCGCCCGCTGGGGGCGACCGCCCACCGCTTCGCCCTGGTCGCCCGCCGCCCGGGCTGACCGCCGGATCGGGAGGGGGTCAGTAGGTCCAGGCCTGGCGCAGTTCGGCCTGCCAGCCGTCGTTCGGGAAGTAGTTGTGGATGATGAACGCCGGCCCCATGCCCTTGGCGAAGATGTTGTCCCGCTTGTGCCGCAGTTCCAGAGGCCCGCCGACGTCGCCGTTGCCCCGGTTGTTGTCCTTCCAGATCTCGAACTGCTTGATGCAGGTCCGGCCCTTGAAGTACTTGTTGGCGCAGGTGGGCCCGGACGGCGGGAACCACACCTGCTTGTGGTAGAAGTCCACGTCGGTGCCACCGGGGATGAGGATCTTCCCCCAGGCCTCGAGACAGTACGCCTCCGGCTGGATGGTCCACTTCACGTAGTGCTGCTTGCCGTCGAGCGACAGCAGCGGCTTCATGTTCTTGCAGTTGACGTCGCCGATCTGCTCCTTGGTGACGCGCTGCTTGAGCATGCCTTCGTTGTTGCCGTAGCCGTCGAGCTTCACCCAGTCGCCGACGCGCTGGAACTTTTCGTAGTTGGCCGGCGGCCACTTGGCCGGGTCGCCCCACCGGATGTGCGAGACGTTGCCGCCCTTCGGCTCCCATGCCCACTGGTTGCGCCACGAGCCCGACCAGAACTGGCCGGCGCTCTTGTCGAACATGCGGGAGAAATCGCCGTACGTGCCCAGACCGGCGGCGTTGGCGGGCGCGGCGCCGGCGACGAACACCATGGTCAGCGCCGCCACGGCCATCGCGGACTTCCTGATAGCGGAGAACATTCGCCCGAGGTTAACGGTCGTTCCTGACAGGAGGTCCCACTTCAACAAACGGCTAACTGTCAAAGCGGAGCGGCGGCGCCGTGCGCCTACGGTTCTGGAGGCCGTTCGCCGGTGGGGATCTCGGGGATGTCGAGCCGCCATCCGGGTTCGATGTGGTCGGGGGTGATGCCGTCGATGTCGTCGTTCGCCTCGTAGACGGTCTGCGCGTGGCCCGGGTCGCCGTACTCGTCCACGGCGATGTGGCCCAGCGTGTCGCCGGGCGCCACGACGCGCTCCCCGCCGCCCAGCGTGGGCGGCGGCTCGGGCACGGTCTGCTCCGGCGGCTCGGGGACGGTCTGCTCCGGCGGCGGCTCGGGAGCACTGGACGTCCAGTCGTCGTGCTCGGGGACGGACAGGTCCGGCGTGTCGACCTGGCCGCGCGGCACGAGGCCGTAGGAGATCGTTCCGGGCAGGAGACCCAGCAGGCGGCCCTTCACGAACGGCGAGCCGTCGAGGAAGGTGCTGACCGGCTTGGAGCCGAAGTTCACCAGCCCCTGCGCGGGCGCCTGCGTGACCTTGGGCCAGGTGCTGATCTTGTTCAGCGCCTGCTGAGGGTTCCACACCTGGAACTCCCGCACCCTGGCCGACAGGCTGTTCCTCGGCGCCCAGACGGTCGTGGGGTCGCTCACGCCCCTCCCCACCACCGGCACGTACCCGTGCTTGGCCGGGTCCATCCAGGAGAAGAGGTGGCGCGGGGTGAAGCGCGCGTTCATCGGCGTCAGCGGCTTTGACGGGTCCGCCGCCGACAGCTTCAGATCCCACTTGTCCGCCTTGTGGAAGGCGTGGTGCCGCAGCCCGGTCTTGTCACGCAGGAGACGTGCGTAGCCGCCGCCGAAGATCGCACTGACGGCGCCGACGGTCAGGCCGTCCTTCAGCGCCGCCCCCAGCGGCTTGCCGTCGTACAGCAGGCTGAGGCCGGTGCTGGCGCCCGCGTTGAGCGCCCCTTCGAGCCCGACGGCGAACGCCATCGGATGGTTCTGCGCGAGCCGCGCCACGGGGGCCAGGCCCTTCACGAAGCCGACCCCTCCGCCGAGGACCGACAGGCCCGCGAGGGTCCCGGCCATCTTGACGTTCACCGCCCACGGGTCCTCCCTTCCTCTGAGGGTGTTGGCCAGGCCGGAGTTGACGTAGTTGGTGCCCGCCACGAGCGCGGAGTTCTTCACGTACGCCGACAGCGCCGCGCGCCCCGCCTCCTTGGCGCCCAGGAGCCGCGCGCCCGAGCGGAACGCCAGTTTCTCGGCGACGCGCAGGAGCATGGCGCCGAGCTTGGCGTGGCGGCCGGACAGCAGGAGCGCCACCCTCCCGAGGGCCTGCCGCGCCGCCAGCCTGTTGATGGCCTTCGCGCCCATGCTCAGCGCCGCGCCGGCCCCGGCGGCCACGCCGAGACTGGCCAGGAGCAGGGTGACGTACTTCTTGGTCTCCTGCGTGGCCTTGATCGCGTTGTCCACGATCGCGGCCGCCTCGTCGCTCCTCGCGGCCAGGGCCGCGAGGCTCGGCGTCTCCGCGTTCCCGTCGGGCGGGTTCACGCGGGTGCGCCAGGTCTCGCGGAAGGCGTCGGCGGCGTCGCCGCTCCAGCCCGCCCGCTGGACGTGCGCCTCGATCGCGGAGATGTGCGTGTCGTGGACGCTTCTGAGGTTCTGCGCGGTGGCCAGGCAGCTCTCGCGCATCTGGGCGAGCCGCTCCTCGTACGCGCCGCCCATCCCGAGCATGTCCAGGGTGGCGTTCCAGATGATCGACACCGTGCCGGGCGACGGCGGCTCCACGGCCCTGGACGCCGGCGGCGCCCCGGATCGCCCGCTGTCGGCCGCGTCGTAGGCGACCGCGCCCGCCCGCAGCCCCTCCTCGAGCTGCCGCATGATCGTCTCGCGCTGCCACAGGGCCGACGACAGGCCGTTGAAGAACGCCTCGTAGCCCTTGGCGAACTCGGCGGCGCCCTCCTCGATGAGGTCGTACGTGTCCACGTCAGGGGCGGCACCGGCCTGGAAGTCGCGCAGGATCCCGGACAGCGCGGCGGCCGTGTCGGCGCACGCCTTGCCTGCCTTGTGGAGCTCCTCGAGACCGCCGGGGCCGATGGACACGAACCCTTGACTCACATGAACACCTCTCCCCGGAGGACCTGAGACGCGCGGCGTCCTGACATCTGGAGCAGGTGTGCGCACGCCGCTCGGATGCGGCGTTTTTACTGCCGGCCACTCGGGGGAAATGTGCCATTGGTGTGGAGGTAAACGCAACGAATTCTTACACCCTTCAACTTTTTCCGAAGTGGAGTCCGCCCGCCGTACTCTCCCCGCAAAGAGCCGGGAGGTACGTTGAACGACTTCGACCCCGAGGACCTGGAACGCATCACCGCGCGGGCGGAGGAGATGCTCGCCCGAGTCGAAGAGCTGAGGAGCGAGATCGACGTGGCGGTCGGCCACGGCGTGGCGGCGGACGGCCAGGTGCGCGTGACGGTCGGCCCCTCGGGCCGCCTGACGGAGGTCGAGCTCGCGCCGCGCGCCATGCGCATGGACAGCCGGCGGCTGGCCGAGGCCATGTTGCGGGCCGCGCAGGAGGCCCAGGACGACGTGGCGCGGAAGGTGGAGGCGGTCATGGCGGGCGGGCTCGGCGGTGACCTGCCCGACGACCACTTCAGCGATCTGCTGGAGTCGTACGAGGCGTCGATGGAGGAACAACTGCGCGCCCTGGGGGATGGGCAGCGCGACACCCGCTGAGCGACATTTCCAGGTTGTTTGAAGGGACGGAGCCCGGCGTGACCCCGCCCCTAATGTGTCCGCGGACACGTATGTGCGGACTCTCGCGGGATGTGAACAAGTGGCCTTGAGGTGGCGTAGCGCTGCAGGGCGGCGCGCGGCGGGAGTCGTCGCGTCCGCGATCGTCGCCGTGCTGGTGGGTGCCGGCCTGTTCCTGGGCACGGGAGTGTCGAGCGCCCGGCCGGAGCTCTCCGACGTGGGGGCCTGGCTGGCCAGCGCGCTCAACGGCGAGGTCGTGCACGCCAACGGCCTGTCCGGGCAGGTGGACGGCCGGGTCGACCTCGCCTCCGCCGAGGGCGACGCGCTCAAGGTGGTGCAGGACGGTTCCAACGTGCTCGTCGTCGACGAGAGCACGGGCAAGGTCAGCCGCATCGACGCCACCCAGCTGGAGGTCGCCCAGACCGGCAAGCTGAGCGCCGCAGGGACCGAGGTCGTGATGGCCGCCGGCAAGGCGTACGCCGTCGACCCGCGCGGCGGCACCGTCCAGCAGCTCGACCCGCTCACCGTGGCCGCCGTCGGCACTCCCGTCACGTTGAAGCCGCCGCTCGGGCAGGCGGGCATCGACAAGAACGGCACGCTCTGGGTGCCCGTCCCCGAGGAGGGCACGCTCGTCCAGGTCAACGGCGCGCAGAAGGGCAAGGCCGTGACGGTCGGCGAGCCGGGCGACCCGCTCACGCTGACGATCGCGAACGGCGTGCCGCTGGTCACCAACTCCGCCGCCGCCTCCGCCATGGTGATCGGCTCCACCGGCACCCGGCTCCAGGTGAGCCTGCCCAGCACCGTCACCGACGCGGGCACCGGCGGCCTGCTGGTGCCCGCCGTGGCCGAGAGCGACATCGTGCCCGTCCTCGCGCCCGCGCAGGGCGCGCTCGTCCTGGTGAACACCTCCAGCGGCGCCCTCACGACCGTCGCGGTGAAGGGCGGCAAGCTCGGCCCACCGCAGGCGCTCGGCCGGCGCATCTACATCCCGGACGAGAGCACGGGCCGGCTCATCGTGTACGACACCGTGGCCAGGAAGTTCGAGCCTGAGAAGGTCGTCACGGGCAAGGCCGGCCCGCTGGAGGTGTTCGTCAAGGACGGGCTGCTCTGGGTGAACGACCAGTTCAGCGAGACCGCCCTGGTCATCGAGAAGGACGGCAGCGGCCGCCGGGTCGGCAAGTACGACGAGGCGCTCGGCCAGAAGGACACGCCCACGCCGCTGCCGATCCCCACCTACACGCCCACGAAGGCACAGCCGACCAGGCGGGCCGAGCAGCCCACGGGCACGCCGACGTCCGTCCCGACCACGTCGGGGACCGCGCAGGCGACCGTGACCGTCACCGCCACCCCGACCC
>NZ_SMLD01000093.1:0-38169 GCF_004352805.1 Nonomuraea mesophila | reverse complement strand
CACCGGAGAACTCCTGCGCGAGCTGACCATCGACCCCGCCCGCGACTACCAACCCCAGGCAAACCCCAACACGACGAAACCCCCGAACCCGTAGGTTCGAGGGTTTCCGATGTCCTGAGACATCACACTGGTGCCCCCGGCAGGATTCGAACCTGCGGCACCCGCTTTAGGAGAGCGTGGGCAAGGTTGCGTGATCACCGGCTTTGAGCTGCAGAGATGGCAGTAGCGGTCCTAGCACCTCACTTGATCATCCCGTACATGTCCCCCATCCGTGTAGCTGGCTTGGCTACCCTGGTTGTCCCGGAAATCAGCGGAATCAGTCGAGCCCGTGAACTAGACGCGCCTGGTTATGGACGTCGTAGGCAAGCTGATGAAGCGAGAGCGAATGATCACGCGCCTCCTGGCTGCCGCCAGACAAGAAGGAGGCCGAAATCCCGATGAGAAGGGCGCTGCCCAGGCAGGCCGAGTCAAGGGTCAATCCCAGCATCTCGGCAGAGATCTCATTTGCATGAAGGATGCCTCTTTGGAAGCTGGCCATGTGGAGGTGGCCGATCGGCGTGCTGTGTGTGACTTGGCTCAAGAGTGAGTACGCCACGTTCAACCAGCCCGGCTCAGGATAGGGCTCACCCATGACCGCTAACATCTTCTCGATGGAAGGCATCGGCTTCCGACCTTTAGAGATGTTGTCGTGGGGAGTGATCACAGTGACGTTGGACGGGAGGGCTAGGAGCCTCTCTGCCTTAGCCCGTGCGACACCGTCTCCGGATAGTTCATCAAGAACCTTCTTGCGCCTGACCCGCTGGTCCTCGAAGAATTGCTTGAATCGGAGCCTGATTTCGTCCTCTGTCCTACCTTCGATCATCCATTTGAATCGTGCGGCCTCTTCGAGGAGCATGCGTGCGGCGAAGACTGCGATTACCGCGCTCCCCGGCTGGTCGTATGTCGACATCACTGCTTGCAACGCGGAGTGAGCACCGCCATAGGTAAGGATGCTGGCCATGTTAGCTGGTTGGTCCTCGTGCCACGGGTCAGCTATCCAGCTTCTTGCTGCCTCGTAGTAGCGTTTCGCTGCATCGATCACCTCGTCGGCCGAGTTGACATCGGGCAAATAATCGTCGGGAGATAGCAAGGCGGCAGGCCGAAGAAGGGGGGTAGGACGCGGCCTGCTGCTTCTGCGGCGCGCCACTGTCCTAGGCACTTTAGGTGTGCGTAGACCGTGAATGACGGTAGCCGCATGGACGACTTCGGTGGTTAACCGCAAGGTCTTATCAAGAAAGGAGTGCTGCGGCACCTCGTTTGGCCAGCTCTCGGGTACAGCTCGGCTGACCCCTATCAATGTAAGCGTGACCCCTACGGCTGCAACCTGCATGTAGAGCGCCTCGTGGTCAGGACGTAGATCGTGACCTATGCCGCCTCCTTCAGTGAAGCTGCTCTGGGTTCCGAGGAGATTGCCATGGCCGGCATGTGAGAGAACCATGACGGCTCCGCGCAATCCGGCGATGTCGAGAAGTCCGCGGGCGGCATCAAGTACTTCGTCCTGAGCCGCATCGATAGGACGGCCCTCGCTGAGGAAGGCGTCAAGAAGCGTCGCCTGGTCCGGGACAGCTGGCGCGCGAAGCCAAGTCTCGGATGCACCGGTAAGATCTGTTACGCCAACTAGCGGCGCAAACCAGCGTGGTAAAATAGGGCAAGAAGCGTCGTTCGACTCGAGTGTCATGCACACACGGTTACGCTCTTCCAGCATACTGCCCAGCAGAGCGACGCGCCTATTCGTCGGATCGTCACCGATCCAGAGCCACCGCAACCCGTCGTCGAAAAGGCTACGTGCAAGGGAGCCGAGTACGGTGCCACCGAAACCGGCACCGATCATTGACTCTGCGCAGTCGTACCGTTGCCGCGCGAACGGGAACGCACATTCTGCTAGGAACTGATCGCCGGGTCCCCAAAAATGAAAATCGACCGGTAATTCGTCGAGATGCAATCGCAGGGCACGAGTGGCAGCGCGCAGATGAAGTGTTTCGGTACTGGATCTCCGTCCGTCCGGACGCGACGCATCGCTGGTGTCTTTCTTGCGCAACTATCATCCCTCCATCGAATTGATGTACTTCGAACCGCGTAGGATGCTGAGGTACTTGACCATCAGCCGCTCGAAGGCGGTGCCGCGCTCGTAGCTCACATCCGAGCTGGCACGCATTGCCTTGATGACGTCGTGCACCGTTGTAGTCGCGGCCACCTGTGCCTCGTCCCATCGCTGATAGACGGTGCGTTCCACGCACTGGAAGGTCCCCATGTCTGCGGGTGCAGAGAACTCTATGGTCCTACCGTTTCCACTGCCATGCCCTGCTCGTGCAAAGCGAGGCCGAACAACCGCCTGTCAACGAGAAACGGAGACTGGACGTCCGCCACGTGGTTCGCCACAGGCCGCAGGGACTTCCCTCGTGAATGCAGAAACCGATTTCAGGCGGCACGCCTCAGGCTATCTGCCGTCTTCTCGTAGGCGATCGGGCTGAGCTGGCCCAGGCGGGGGGTGCCGCCGGACCGTGAAGGACTCGGCCGCCGCGTTGTCGGCGCTGGTACCAACCGCTCCGCGCGAGCAGGTGACACCGAGCCGGCCTGCTGGATGCCTTCATCGCTCACACCGGCCTGCCCATCACCAGTGACGCATCATGAATCCTGGCCTTTCAACCTCTGTACTACCTCAATCCGCATCAAAGTACACAAAATAGTGCATTCCTCAAAATTCATATTTGGGAACCGATGGTGCAAAAAGGATTGTCGGGTTCTTTGTGCAAAGCTTTCTAATGGGCTGAAATTAGCCAATAGTGCTTAATGGACATCTTGTTATAATCGGGACCAGTAGAAGATCGTTTTGGGCATCAGCTGACTCTGCTTAGTTCTTCTCGTTACTCTTTAGCTCTCATTGGCGTCCACCAAGCGTGTGGCTGATCGAGTAGGAGCTTGTCATTAGCATCGATGTCAATCCTCTGCGTTTGTCAAAGCCGCAGGACTCCAGCACATACCTGGCCATGAAGACTGTCCAAGGCGGGCGTGCTGTCTACTCCATTCGAGTTCCGCTCCTCGACCTCCCTACCATCCTCCCCGTCCCCGATCCGAACAACGTCGACAAGGACAACCGGAAGGTCGACCGCCTTCACGCCAAGCAGTTCGGCGAGTATCTCGACAGCAAGCAGGACTGGGTCGCCCCGGCACTCCTGGCTCGTGACAGTGGTGGATGCTCCTTCGAGAAGGTCGATGAGCAGGGCGCTGTAGGCTATCTCGCCGTTCCATGGGCGCTCGGTGGCATCGGCTCCCTGCGCACCATCGATGGCCAGCACCGCGTGCTCGGCGTCTCCATCGAAAAGCAGCGCATCACGGACGCCATCGCTGCCGTAGACCGTGAGATGGCGCGCAGAGTGAGTCCAGAAAAGGAAGCCAAGCTCAAGGCTGAACGCGAAAAGCTCATCGGCCAGATGAACCGGCTGAAGGCTGAGTACGTCGGGCTCGACATCTACGTGGAGCTGGACCCCATCAAGGCGCAGCAGATGTTCGTCGACGTCGCCGACAATGCCAAGGGCATCAGCAGCGCCGTCCGCGCCCGCTTCGACAGCTACAAGGTCGCCAACCGGACACTGTCTGATGTCATCGACCATCCGCTCCTCAAGGGCCGGGTGGACGCCGAGCAAGACCGCATGACCGCGAAGAACCCGAACCTGATGGGCGCCAAGCACGTGGCCGACATCACCCGCGCCGTCATCGCCGGCGCAGGCGGTCGCATCAGCAAGAAGGCAGAGCAAACCTTGACGGACGGGGAAGTGATCGAGCAGGTCAAGGATTTTCTCGACGTCATCTCCAACGCTTTTGTGGATCTCTCCGCCGTCACTGAGGAGGACCTCGAGAAGGAACGTAAGGCCGACGAGCTGACCATGGCTCAGCAGCTGCGTCGCACCTCACTGCTCGGTTCGGTGGGTATGCTGCGCGTACTGGGTGGTGTGTTCCGCGAACTACGCGCGGGCGACAATCCGGTGGAACTCGACGACATCACAGAGTTCTTCAAGCGCCTCGACCCGCACATGGCCGCACCGGTAGCAGAGACCAGCATCTGGCGCACCACCGAGGCGAGTGTCGACTTCGAGCCGAACGCTGCGGCACCCATCATGCGGACACAGAACATCGTCCACTTGGTACGCACCATCACCAACTGGTACAAGAAGGCACCCACCACACTGTAAGTGATCGCAGAACTTCGACAGGCGCCCTTGTTGCCGAGAAGAGGTGCCTGTCGGAGCCCCTGACCGTCCTGGCGGGTTATCGCCACTCAACATCGTGT
Source organism: Nonomuraea mesophila (assembly GCF_004352805.1). Lineage (NCBI taxonomy): Bacteria > Bacillati > Actinomycetota > Actinomycetes > Streptosporangiales > Streptosporangiaceae > Nonomuraea > Nonomuraea mesophila. The sequence goes on along the minus strand of NZ_SMLD01000093.1, from coordinate 33,842 downwards.
ATAAGAGGGTCCGTCGCGGACCTTCGTGGAGGAGAAGAAGGGCTATCCGCTGTCGCTCAGTGCTCTTCCTCGAAACCGGCTTGGTCGAACTTCAGTGCGTTGCTGTTCTCCGAGACGGTGCGGACTTGGAACTCCGAGAACCCGTGCAGGGCCTCGGCCTCGATCTCGACACGAACCTTCAGGTTGACCCCCGGCGTGGAGGCCAGGTGCTGGAGCACCTCGTCCATCAGCTTCTTGAAGTCCAGGGCGTAGTGCGTCGCATTAAGGGTTTTGCTTCCGAAGAAGTACCTAATGTCGGGTTGCGGTGACGGACCGGGTCCAGGTCCGGGTCCAGGTCCAGGACCGGGCTCAGGTCCAGGTCCAGGTCCAGGTCCAGGACCGGGCCCAGGACCGGGCTCAGGTTCAGGACCGGGCCCGGGGTCAACTGTTTCTCGCTGTCGCTGCGCGAGCGCCACCTCGGACTTGACCAGGAGCATGGAGTCAGTGACCTGGCCTAGGTCACCGTCTGAAGGCAGCTTGAGTCCCTCGTAGCGTTCCCCGTCATAGGACAGAGCGAGAGCGAAGCCTTCCTGCTGCCACAACAGTGGCTGGTCGGCGATGCCACGGGCAAGCACAGACCTGTCCCGCAGTCGTGGCATGTAGGGGTACGTCGTGTACTGACGCCACAGATCGCCGACCTTGACATGACCGTTCTCCCATAGCTTGGGAAGGCGGTTGAGCCAGAGCCAGATCGCCGCGGCCGCCTGCTGGGTTGCTAGCGCTCCATCAGCACCGAGGCGTTTCGATACACGCTCCGCCAGCGACGTTGACTGCCCCTCCGCCTTGGTCTCGGTGATGACAAACGGAGACCCGGGATCAGGCGCTTCGGGCACGAGCGCCCAGTGGTAGGCGCCCAGGAGCCGGGAGTTCACGGTTCCGTGAGCCTGCTGCTTCTTGTCCGTCGCCTGGTTCTTCTGGTTCTGGGTGAGGTCCAGCTCGTCGGCATTGTCCAGTACGTGCGACCACCCGAGATAGTCCCGCACCGCCGACTCCAGCTCCTCCATGCGGTTCACGTCGGCCGCCAGGAAGACCAGCATGTTGCGATGCACCCGGTGCGCAGTCCCGCGGCGGTCGGTCGCGGCCCGGGCGAACTTCTTGGCGGTGGATTCCTGGTCCCCCTTCTTGTGGGTGACCTTGGGGTGCAGGATGACCAGTCGGACCTCGTCGGTGTCGGGAATGTCGCCGTTGTCATCCGGGCAGATGTGTACGGCGGCGAAGTCTCCGCGGCGCTGCGCCTGGTCAGCGAGTCTGCGACGCACCTCGGCCCAGACCTCTTCGACGTGCAGCCGCTCGGCCTGGTCCTTGGCCCGGCGGGTGATGTTGGCCTGCAGGTCGTACCAATACTTTCCCGACCCCGAGTAGAAGCACGTCGCCCGGTCCCCCAGCGCCCCTAGCGCAGAGTGGAAGTTTCCCGGGATGTCGCCTGGGATCGCGGTGCCCAGGAAGACCCGTTGCCGTTCCAGACCCTTGTGCGCCGAGCCGATGGTCGGTGCAGCACCGAAGAAGACAGTCCGGGCCAGACGTTTGGTGACCCGGCGAGCCTGGAGCAGCGGCTTCTCATTGTCAATCTTGGTCGGCTCGGAGTTCGGGCCGTCAACATCGGCGTCGATGACCGCCTTCCAGGAGTCCTGCAGGTACTGCGTGAGCTCTGAGTTAACCGCAGACGTCCCGATCGGGATCGACCCCGGCATGATCAGCGGCCCGCTGTCCTCACCTACCCACAGCGTGTGGATGACGGTGTTCATCAGCCGCAGCACACCGCGGGTGCGCTGGAATCGCTCCAAACTGGACCAGTCCTCGTACAGCCGGTCGAACAGCTCGGGGTGGATGGGGAAGGTGCGCTTGATGCGGTCCTCGTACGCCGTATCGCGGGTCTCACGAGGGAACTCGTCAGCGTGCTTCCGGTAGAAATCGACAAACGCCCGGGCAGTTGCCCCGATCGAGGCGAGCGCCGCCGCATCCGGTGTGACGAAGAGCCGCTGCCGCACGATGTGGTATGCCTCGTCCGACGAGGCTGGCCGCCACTGGTCGGCTACCCGCCGTACGACGTTCTGCAGCCGCTGCAGTGCTTCGAGCCCGCGTCGACCGCCGACCTCCTCAGCGTTGCCGGGGACCACCTCGTTAGGATCCTTGCCTGTCTCCGAGGCCGGGATCGAAATGGCCAGTAAAACCCCGCTGGTTGACTTGGCCGCTTCCGTCAAGGACTGGGCGAAGGTGAACTGGGTGTCGAAGGTGCCGCCGGTAACACCGGCCGCGATCGCCCCATCGGGGTCGTCAGGCAGCTGGCGGGCGTAGGCCACCCATTCGTCGACAAGGATCACCGCCGGGGAGTACGCCGCCAGCAGATCGTGCAGCGCCCGACCTGGGTTGGTGCCGGCCCCGTCAGCGTCGGCGACCATGGCGTACGCCTCCGCACCGCCGAGCTGCCAGGCCAGCTCGCCCCACATCGTTCTCACCACGGTGCCGTCCGGCTTGGTCTCGCCGGTGGGGGCGAAGTGGTTGCCCACCACCGCGACCCGGCGGGCGCCGGTGATCGAGTCGTAGCCCAGAGGGCCTAGCAGTTCTTGGGTGTCCTGCGGGAACGAGCCCAGTGGGGTGCCGTCGGCCAGGTGCCACAGCGCGAGCATCGAGTGGGTTTTGCCACCACCGAAATTGGTCTGCAGGTTGATCACCGGTGAGGCGTTGTCGTCCCCCGACATCCGCCGCACTGCACGCTCGATCAGGTCCCGTAGCCCTTCGGTGAGATAGGTGCGCGTAAAGAACTGGACCGGGTCGGCATAGTCGTTGCCTGCGTGCCCCTGAGCCACCTTGAACAGGTCCGCGGCGAACTCCGAGGCTTGAAAGTTGCCCGTGGCCACGTCGTCGTGCGGCCGCAGTACCTCGCGCCACGGCTTCAAACCAGCGGAGTCGGCCGTTTCTGCGGCGGCCTTTAGAGTTCGGCGGTCGTCCTTGTCTGCGGTCACCCGGCGCAGGTTGAGCCGGATCCTCGCGATCCGGGTCGCGGCGTCGCTAGCGCCGATTGCGGTGGCGAGTCGCTCAGCGGTGTCCAGTGCGCGGTAGGCGTCGTCGTCGCTGAAGGACTTCATGTGCGCCCATGCGTTGCGGACGTCTAGCAGCTCGCCAGCGTACGCCTGGTGGACGCGGCTGAGTTCCCCGCGGAACGGAAACCACCCGCGCTTAAACCGGCTGGTGTAGTTCTGCGACAGCAGCTTGAGCTGAAGCTGGGCGTCACCAGAGTTGTGCTCACGGTCCATCGTGTTGTCGACCGCTGCTATGACATTCACCCATCGGGTCCCCGACGGAAGCTCGGGCTCGACGACCCGGGTGATGAAGGCGTCCAGCGCTGGGGAGAGGAATTCGAACATCTCGCCAATGCGGTCACGGTTGCTTGTCGCCATGTCAGTTCAGTTCCCGTAGGCCTTGAGGGTCATCAGTCGTCGTCCGAGAAGTCAAGTTCACCTTGAAGGTCGCGTGGGGCGCTGCTCCTGGCTGCATCAACCACGTCGCTCCAGGATTGTGCGACGGCGTTGAAGCTGATGGCGTCCTTGGTCCAGCCGTTCTTCTCTGCGATGGAGAACAGCAGGAACGCCAGCTCCTTCACGAGGTCCGGGTCCACCGCCCCGTCCGCACGGCCCTGCGCGGTCGCCAGAAAGGCACCCGCTGCCGGCACGCCCTCCGTCTCGAGGATCCGGATCGTGTGTTGCAGCGCCTCCCAGGTCGAGGTGTGATCGTCGGCTAGGATGTCGTAGTCCACTGAAGTGTCAGCTGGCTTGATCAACTTAACCTGGTTGGCACGGCTGGTCAGGATTCCGTCGCGGTCCATCCGCTCCACCGATGTGTTCCGTGCGCGCGCCAGGTTGTCCGCGTCGCCGAACGTCCCGATGTTGTAGCCGTGCTGGCGATACCACGCAATCGCGAACCGCGTCGTAGGGTCGAAATCCCCCTCCTGCTCACTGAGCACCTGATCGAGGATCTCGTTGATCCGCGCCAGGGCTGAACGGACCGTCATCCTCGAGCCGTCCGGCTCCAGCACCTTCGCGTACCGGCTAAACACCGCCATCCCTGGCCCGATCGCCGCTTGCGGAAGGTCTACGGGGGCAATTGCGCCCTGCTGCAGCTTCCGAAGCGCATCTGGGAGTTCTGACTGCAGGGCAGAGATGAGACCTCGTCGGTCCGTGGTGGAGGCATCATTCCGCCGTGGACGTAGCGCCAACACAATCGACGATGCCAGTGCATTCATTCCGCTCGCCATCATCCGGTTTCCCAGTTCGCTGCGATTCGGCCACGTTGCCGTGATTGCCCAACCGGCGCTAATCATTCCATCCAGGAGGGTCTCCCAACCGGAGGAAGCCGTACCCTCCTCCGACGAGTCCGACTGTTTGAACGCGTACCAGACGATAATCGGGTGGTCGAGATTTGCGCTCTTCCTCGCATTGGCGAAGACATTCCGGAATCCGTCCTCGAAGAACTGCTTGGCGCCTTCCTGCCCTTTGTGCCGATAGGGATTGGCTACTAGCTCTTGAGCTTTGGGAACCAGCATCGTGCTGAGCAGTTGCGGATGGATAGACCTCAGTGAGCGTCGGAGCCAAACGTAGAAAAAATCGGACAGATCTGAGTATCCAATATTGTCATAGTAAGGGGGATCCGTGTGGATCAAAGCGTCTTGATAGTCACGGGTGCTGGCGTCGTCCTGCAATGCGTGGCCCTGAAAACCAACTTTCGGCAGTCGTTCGATCGCCCGAGCCACCCATTCCAGGTCCTCACCGTAGTTGCCAGATGAGGCTCCCAGAACGTTCGCTTCAGCAAAGTCCCACGCCATCGGAATCGCCTGTCGGGCAAAGAGTCCACGCACAGCCTCCATTTTTGGGCTGCTATCCCAAGTACAGACCGCCGTGGATTTGTTGAGTGTCCGACTCAGGGCCATGGCCAAGTAGGATGCCACGGCATCGGCATAAGCTGCGGCACCGCTGCCACCTGGCTCCAGCCTCTCGCCTTCGGCGATGCCGGCCTTGAGTGTGTCATGTAGGACCAGCTGTCGGGCTTCGCCCACGAGGTCACTGAAAGTGGTCAACACGGTCAGCTGACGATTAGTGAAGAGGTCGGTGAACTCAGTGAGTCCATACGTAGGAGCCTTTATGTCACGGGGGTAGAATCCCAGGCTCCCTGCGATAGCCTCTTTTGGTGCTGCAACATTGGCGGCCGAGCAGTGCTCTTGTGTGGGCGCTAGGTAGATGCGCTGCCGAGTGCCCTCAGCCGCAACGGCCATGAGCTGAGCCCCGAGTCGCTTGTTGCGACCCTCTGTGCGGATGTAGTCCAGCGAAGCAGCGGCATCGCAACTGACACATACCGCGCCCCTACGCCCCACTGTGCCGTCGTTCTCGGTTGTTGGCGCATGAATCGGATCGTACCCGATGCCGAATTCTACTCGTAGCCCTGAACGGTATGTTGTGTCAGCAACGACGGTTGGTACGATATACGTTTCCTTGCCCTTTTTCTTGCCCAGCCACCACGTCCGCACCAGCGGTATCTCGATGCCGCAGGCAGGGTTCGGACATGTGACGGTCCGGGCCCAGATCCAAGCGATCACCATGGCCTGCGAACCGTCCGGCAGTTTGGCCTTCGGGTACAGGTGGCCGATCCGCTTCTCGGCTTCGTTCCGCATCCATGCGCCGTACGCCCGAACGTCCGCAGCCAAACCCTCGGCGCCACTCCACGTCCGGATCTCCGAGTCGGCCAGACCTGGGAAGACCGGCGGCCGGTCGCGGAACTTCGGCGGGATTTCGATGAGCGCCTTGTTGATCAGAACCGCCACCGGGTTGAGGTCGGAGGCGTGTGCCTCCAGCCCCAGTCGCTGTGCCTCCAGCGGGATGGTGCCGCCGCCGGCGAACGGGTCGAGGATTGGTGGTGGGCTGCCGTCGCAGGACTTTATGATCTCCGCACGGGCCTCGGCAAGCAGACGCTCATCGCGGACGTTCTCCCACGCCACGAGACGTTCAATGATCTTGTGGAGCCGCTCACGCTCAGCGCGCTGTGCCTCCTCGGTCGGGAACTCGTCCGGACTCGACGACGGATCGTCCACCAGTTGAGCGAACAGGACTGCCCGCGCGGCGGCCAGCGGACGTCGAGCCCACCACAGATGCAGGGTTGAGGGGTGGCCATGGCGGATCGACTTCTCCCGGGCCGACTCGCGGTTGATTGTCTCCAGCGGGAGAGCGACCTCGATCAGCTTGCGCTTCATCAACTTCCTTGAGCTCTCTGGATCAGAAGGGTTCGGTGCCGGCGGTCCAGGTCTTCGACCAACTGGCCCGGATGCCGGTCGCTGCGAGATCGCCGAAGTCGACGCCGGCGAAGGGAGCGGCGACGTACCTGACCTGGTCATGCTCGGGGCCGGCCTTGCTGACGGTCACCAGAGCGAGTCGGTAGTGGGGAACAGCGTTCTTGCCGGTGACGATCTCGTTGTGGGTGACGTAGAAGTCCTCGGCTCCCTCGATGCGCGCCTTGACCTCGATGCGGATCGAGGTGCCGCCGTCGGAGGGGATAGACAGAATGTCGTATCCGGGGTTGTTGAACGCCTGCTCCTGTGGCTCCCGGCCGAGGGCACGCTCGGTGGCGAGCACCAGGTCGACACCGCGCCGTTCGACGACTTTGGTCTCCTTGGCGTGGATGGGGGCGTCCGCTGCGATCTCGGTCTCGACCATAGCAAGTGGCAGCACGAGCGCAGCGGTCATGATACGGGGTGGTTTTGTGGCCAGCTGGGCCTGCTGGTCCAGTAACGCCAAACGGGTCTCCCGGCGAGCCAGAAGGTCCCGAGCCTTGCGCATGAGGCTGTCGGAGCTCTCCTTCGGCTTGGTGCCGGACTGCTCCTTCTCCTGCGCCGCCATGGCCTCGCCAATGAGCCGGTTCGACTCATGCGCCAGTCGCTGGTCGACCCGCGTCCGGGTCCGTTCGACCTCCGCAAGCCGACGAGGTGAGACCTCGGCGAGGTACTCCTTGAGCTGGTGGCCGATGATCCAGGTCCGCGCCTGGGACTCTGCCTCACCGAGCCAGGCGAGTTTCACGGCCGCGGCCACGGCAGAGGTTCGCGGGGCAGCCACGCAGTCAAGGTACGGTGCCGGGCCGGCGGGCGTAACTTGACCAGTGGCATTGACGTAGGCGTAGCCAAACCGCCGGGCGATCGACTCCCCGGTGCCATCGACAAGCTCCTCAACGACACCTACCAGCAGGCTCGGCTCTTCCATCTGCGGGGAGACCAGGACGGTGCCGCGCTCAAGGGTGGGACGGAGCTGGGTGATGGTGAGCTCGGCGACGGCATCGTGGAGCGGATGCCCGGGGGCGAGCAGGTCGGCACGTGGTTTGTCGTCGACGTCGATGCGGTCCAGCTCGAAAGTGACTCGCTCGTAGCGGGTGGCGACGGGGCCGTGCTTGGTGACGGCGCGGATGGCCGCGGGGACGTGGGTGATCTCGTAGCGGCCGCGCTCACGCCTCGCTAGCCGGCCGCCGAGGCGCTGAAAGGCTAGACGGAAGGCCCATTCGATGTAGTGCGGCTGTAGCCGGCGGGCGCGGGCCTCCTCCATGAGCCGCTGCATCTGCACCAGATCGGCGTTTGACATGGCGTCGTGGGTGAGTGCGCGTTCCTCGAGGAGCTCCTTGAGACCCTGTGTGACCGAGTTATCGATGACCTGCTCCATCTTGGCCCTGGTCTCGGGGAGGTCGCCGTACCGGATGGCCTCGATCAGCAACTCACGCAGCGGCGTCTCGTCGAAGGCCGACCCCAGGACGTCGAAGACCTTGCCGCCGTACGCCTTGCGCTGCTCCTCAACCTTCTGCAGCAACCGAGTGAACACTTCGCCCTCGCGGGTATTTGTGGCCACGAGGTTCCACAGGCGGCACACCTCAGTCTGGCCGATGCGGTGAACGCGGCCGAAGCGTTGCTCGATGCGATTAGGGTTCCACGGAAGGTCGTAGTTGACCATCAGGTGTGCGGCCTGGAGGTTGAGTCCTTCGCCGGCTGCATCTGTGGCCAGGAGCACCTGGCAGGCCGGGTTCTTGGTGAACTCTTCGGTGATGACACGTCGGTCGGTACGCCGGACACCACCATGGATGGCTCGTACCGTGTCGGGTTTGCCGAAGAGCGAGCCGATCTTGCGGGCGAGGTAGTCGAGGGTGTCGCGGTGCTCGGTGAAGATGATCAGCTTGCGCGCCTTCTCGGCGTTCGGGTGGATGAGGTCGTTGTCCTCTAGGATCTTGCGCAGCTCGACCCACTTGCGGTCGGTATCGAGGTTGCGGACCCGGCGTGCGACGTGGATAAGCTGGTCGAGGTCAGCCAGTTCGGTGTTGAGCTCCTCGATGGTGCGGGCCGCAGTGGCGGCGTCCAGCAGTTCCTCCTCGACCTGCTCGACCTCTTCGGCGCTGTGCTCATCGTCGTCCCAGTCGCCCGGGTCAATCGGGGCGGGCTCGTCGGCGACACCGCGGCCGTGGATCAGGTCGTCGCGGCGGCGCTTGAGTCGTCCCGCGCGTCGAACCAAGGACTGGTAGATCGCCTCGGGGCTAGAGGCCAGGCGTCGCTGGAGCACCGTGAGCGCGAAGCCAACGGTGTTGCGGCGCTTGTCGTCCAGTCGCGCGGCTCGGTTCATTCCCTCGCGCACGTACTTGGTGACGCGCTCGTAGAGGTCCTGCTCGTCCTCGGTGAGCTCGTAGGGCACAGTCTGGGCGATGCGTTCAGGGAAGAGGGGCTTGCCTTCAAAAGTGAGCAGGTCCTCCTTGACCATGCGTCGCATGAGCCCGGTGGTGTCCGAATTGTGTACACCGGCCTTGAACTTGCCCTCGAAGCCGTCGCGCTCGAGCAAGGTGAGGAAGAGCTGGAAGTCCTCCTCCTTGCCCGCGTGAGGGGTGGCCGTCATCAGCAGCAGATGCCGGGTGCGGTCGCGCAGGCTCTCGCCGAGCTGGAAGCGTCGGGTCTTGTTCAGCTTGCCGCCGAAGTAGTGCGCGCCCATCCGATGAGCCTCGTCCACGATGACTAGGTCAAACTCGGCGTCGTCGAGCTGGCCAGCCAGATCCTCGTTGCGCGCTAGCTGATCCATTCGTGCGATGAGCAGCGGGTACTGCTCGAACACGCTCACCCCGAACGCGACATCGACCATGGCGGGGGCAAGGATGTCGAAGCGCAGGCCGAACTTGAAGAAGAGCTCGTCCTGCCACTGGTCGACCAACCCACCCGGGGCCACGATCAGACAGCGCTTCACGTCGTCGCGCAGCAGGAGCTCCTTGACGTACAGCCCGGCCATGATCGTCTTTCCGGCACCCGGGTCATCCGCTAGGAGGAAGCGCAGCGGCGTGCGGTCAAGCATTTCGCCGTACACAGCGCGGATCTGGTGGGGCAACGGCTGTACGTCACTGGTGGTTACGGCCAGCATGGGGTCGAACAGGCCGGCCAAGGAGATCCGCTGTGCTTCGGCGACCAGCCTGAACTCCCCGGCATCAGCGTCGAACGGCCGGCTGCCTACATCGGAAAAGCTCAGCTTGGCCTCGTCGGCCCGAAAGAGCACTTGCTGGCCCAGCCCTCCATTGAGGGTCTTGTATGTCAGCTCCAAAGCGTCGGAGCCGTGCCACTGTGCGGCGACCACCGAGACCGTCTCACCGGGCACTATTCCGGCCACCCGGGCACCGGACGAGAGATCCTCAAGCCTCACCGACTACCTCCAAATCGCCTGTTCTGCAGGCTTTGACGAGGATTTGGGCTCCGACATACGAACGAGCAGGACGTCGGCACTAGTTGTGTCTTGGAAGGTTCCATTCCTCGTTGCGAATGGGCGCTCTGCATCGCAGATGCTAACTCATCGATCATCCTGCGGCGAGGCATGAATAAAACGAACGCGTGTACCGGAAACCGCGCGGCAGCCGATCGCCCCGACCCAATACGGTACGAGCCCACGGTCGGTGGTCGTCACAGCCCGCGCCAGCTACCGCTGGCAGGGCCCTCACCGAACGGTCTAGTGGCGGTTTTGGATCACTGATCCGCCTGGTGGTCGACCGTCCGATAGAACTGTCGGTGATCGCAGCTACAGTACGAGCTCGCACCACCCTTCGTCCCCATCCACGCCTGCCGGCACCGGCCGGCCGTCGTTGCGAAGGAGCGCTTACATGGCGTTGCAGTGCCTCTATCGGAGGAGTGCCAGCGACCTTGCCGCCGCCATCACGGGAGGCGGCTTCGCCGATCGTTTGGCCGACCACTTCAAGGAAATCTTCTGGGAGACGCCGGACCCTCGCGAGGTCGAGTCCTGGGCAAACAGCATCCCCACTGTCGTCGAGCTGCTCCTCGACGCGGGGCTTGGCAACGTCCAGGTGTTGCTCGAACTCAAGGCACCCATCACGGACGTCCGCATGGACATGGTCCTGGTTGGCTCCTACCCGGAGACAGACCTCATGTCGGTCGTGGTGGTCGAGAACAAACAGTGGCGCTGGATTCAGCCCGACGGTGAGATGGTCCGTCTCAGCAAGAACGGAGCCCCGCACTTGCATCCGGCCAATCAGACGTGGGGCTACCTGCAGGTGTTGCGGGGCTATGTCTCCATGCTGGTGGATGAGAAGATTTGCGGCGTCGTCAACCTGCACAACGCACCCGCTCACCTCGTGCACGCCGCGCGGCCAGTGGCGCGAAAGCAGGAAGACACCCAGGAACCGGAGAACCCGGTGCCGCGGTGGGTGGCGATGTACGGTGCGGGGGAGCAACGGCAGGAGTTTCGGGACACGCTGCTGCGGCGGCTGTCCGGGGAGCGAGCCGCCGAGCACGTTGACACCCTCCTGCAGGCGCCGGTCCGGCTCGCCGAGGGCCTGATGACCCGGGTCGCCGCATGCGTGCGCGGGCGCCAGGTCTTCCCTCTGTTGGACGAGCAGCGCGAGGCCTACGACTATGTCCGGCACCTCGTGGCCAAGAGCAAGCAGGGCGGCGGGAAGGAGATCGTCGCTATCGTCGGGGGCCCTGGGACCGGCAAGAGCGTGATCGCACTCGAGCTGCTGGGCACGCTCGCCCGACAGAAGGTGCACGCCGTGCACGCCACTGGCAGCCGGTCCTTCACTCGCACCCTGTGGAAGTACGCGGGCCTGCCCGGCAACGAACGTGGCGCCTTCACCTACTTCAACACCTTCACCGACGCCACCCCCAATGACATCGAGGTGCTGATCGCGGACGAGGCACACCGCATCCGCGAGACCTCGCGCGACCGCACGGACGAGAACGACCTGCGTGAGCCGCCACCCCAGATCGACGAGCTGATCCACGCCGCACGCGTACCGGTCTTCCTGCTCGACGATCACCAGATTGTGCGCCGCGGTGAGGTCGGCTCACTCGACCTCATCCGTGTCAAGGCCAGGGAACTGGGGTACGGCCTGCGTGAGATCACCCTGCGGCACCAGTTCCGCAGCGGCGGCTCACCAGAGTACGTCGACTGGGTGGATCGGCTCCTCATGCTCGCGCCACCGCAAGGCCGGCCCGTCTGGCGGCCGCTGGACGACTTCAGCCTGTACGTCGCCCCCACTCCGCTGGCGATGGAGCAATACCTGAAAGCGCGAGCGGCGGAGGAGCGCAAGGTCCGCATCGCCGCAGGCTTCTGCTGGAAGTGGAACAAACCGAATGACGACGGCACCTTGCCAGACGACGTGACCATAGACGAGTGGCGGCGTCCATGGAACTCCAAAGCGGAGGAGTACCTGGGCGATATCCCGCCATCGCCGCTCTGGGCCACCGACCCGGCTGGGGTCAACCAGGTCGGCTGCGTCTACAGCGCACAAGGCTTCGAGTACGACTACGCCGGCGTCATCATCGGCAAGGACCTGGTGTGGCGAAACGGGTGGCAGACGGAGCGCCGCCACAACAAAGACCGTGACCAAATCAATGCTGAGGACTTCTCCACCGTGGTCCGCAACACGTACCGCGTGCTGGCCACCCGCGGCATGCGCGGGGCCGTCCTGTACGCCCACGACGAGGCCACCAACCAGCTGCTGATCGACCTGGGAGTCCCGCTCCTCGATCACCACGGTGTGCCGGTCACGTCCACGTAGCAAGCGAAGAACTACGCCGCAGCTCACCCCTCAGCCAGGAGCACGATGAGAGCCCGCTATCTATTGGCCGCCTCCGCAGCTCACCTCCGCCAGCGCCTCATCGAGGATCAAGAGGGGCTGGTAGGTGAACTGGTCGCACGGGCGGCGCAGGTCTACAACACCACCGTCGGTACCTCCGAGAAGGAGACGTGGCGCAGTAGTGTCCGCCACGTCGTCAACCTGCTCGTGGAAACGAATCTCGGCAACGTCATGGTCATCCTGGAGATGAACAACCTGTCCAGCGACGGCCGCATCGACATGGTGTTGGTGGGATCTCAGCCCGGCACACGCGACCTTTCGGTCGTGCTGGTGGAGAACAAACGGTGGTCATGGGCCCTCATGAGCCATGAGCTCGGAGAAGTGATCCATCCGGGCAGTCCGGCGGGCGATCTGCACCCCGTCAAGCAGGTCTGGTCGTACGGCGAATCAATGCTGCAGCACATGTCGCACCTACACTCGGCTCGCATGCACTACGTGGTCAACCTGCACGTTGCCAAGCGCAAAGACGTGGCAGGCATCCTGCCACCAGCCGCGCCGCTGCCCTCCGAATGCGACGGCAGCGTGCACATTTTCGCCGGAGATGAGCGCGACAAGTTCGCTACGTTCCTCACCGGCGCCATCTCGGGTGATCACGCGGTGGAGCATCTACGCGACATAGACGAGGCGCGGGTTCGTCCCAACGAAGACCTGATGCGCGCGGTCGACCAAGCCGTGCGCGAACGCCCCATCTTCGTCCTGCTGGACCAGCAGCAACTGGCCGTCGAACGCGTGATCCGAGCCGTCCGGCGGGCAGGCTCGGCCAGCAACAAAGAGATCTTCATCATTAAAGGCGGCCCGGGTACGGGCAAAAGCGTGCTCGCCCTGGAGCTCCTGGGTCGGCTGAACCGCCTCGGCTTCGCCGCCAAACACGCATCAGGGAGCTCCGCCTTCGCGGGCGCGTTGCGCGAGCACCTCAGCGGTACCCGCAAAGGGGCCGAGAAAGTGTTCACCTACTTCAACCAGCACGGCTGGCGGACCGAGAACGACCTCGACGCCCTGGTCATCGATGAGGGGCACCGGCTTCGCCCGACATCGAGCAACCACCGGACCAGGGCGGAAGACCGGACGGACGTACCGCAGGCGTGTGAGTTGATCAATGCGGCTCGTGTCCCGGTCTTTCTCCTCGACCCCTATCAGGTGATCCGTGCTGACGAGGTCGGAACGGTGGAGACGATCCGTCAGGCTGCCGACGATTGCGGTGTCGCGCCCGGTAATGTCCATGAGATCGTCTTGGACAGCCAGTTCCGGCACAGCCGCTGCCCGGAATACGTCGACTGGGTTGAGCGGCTGTTCGGCTATCACGGTGGTGCCCCTGCTCCATGGACTCCCCGCGATGAATATGACGTCTTTCTCGCTGCTTCCCCACAGGAGATGGAGAAGTATCTCCGCCTGCGGATGGCGCAGGACGCGACGGCCCGAATCGTTGCCGGCTTCTGGTGGCCGTGGGCCAAGGCCACTGATCGCAAGGGGGACCTGGAGCTGGACATCCGCATCGGGGAGTGGCATCGGGCATGGAACGCGCACAAGAAGTACGTGCGTAAGCGGATCCCCGGTCCCGAAACATGGGCTACCGATCCGGCCGGTTTCGAGCAAGTAGGTTGCATTTACACAGCCCAGAGCTTCGAGTGGGACTACGTCGGTCTAATCATGGGTGAGGACTACGTCTGGCGCGACGGCCAATGGGCTGCAGTCAAGAACAAGGACCACGCGATGCGCGGTGTTCATGGCGAGCGGCTACACGAAGTGGTGCGCAACACCTACCGAACTCTCGCTACCCGCGGAGCGCGCGGAGCCGTCCTGTTCTCGGCTGACGAGCAGACACAGCTCATGCTGACCAACGCCGGCATTCCGCTCCTGGTGGACGAACTCGACCGACTCAGCTCCAGCGCAGTTGGGCGCGATGCGCTCGCAGCGCCGCATGTGCAGTTCCGCCTGCCGAAACCGACCTCCGGCCAACTGTTTTGAGAAGGGCTCAGATTTGAACTCGGTCGACCGCCCCTATCCGCGCCTGCCTCCTGGTTGGGCCACAACGACGATTGGTGGGATTGCCGAGACCTGCCTGGGAAAAAAGTCTGACTACGGGAACGTAGCAGAAAGATGTACGATCTCGTCAGTAGGGCGGGAGAATGTTCGATGGGGGCGGGTCGAAATAGATGACGCTGCGACGATAGAAATTCCGCTAGGGGAACGTGAGTTTTTTCATCTTAAGCCAAATGATCTGCTGATCTGCAAGATCGGCGACATTGGTCGCTGCGCGATATGGCCAAACTCCACGGGCTACATGGCTCACAGAGATGATCTTCACCGAGTCCGCCCATACGATGGTATAGATGTCAGATACCTTCGCTATTTTATGGAGCACATGAGCCTCTCAGGAGAGCTGGATCTTTATGCCACCGGGAGTCGCGTCAGGTATCTGGCGCAAAGACAGCTGCGAAGCCTCCGTCTGCAACTGCCACCGTACCCCGAGCAGCGCCGCATCGCTGCAGCTCTTGAAGATCACATGGCTCACCTAGATGCTGGGGACGCGGCAATGGCGCGTGTTTCGGAGCGAGTGGAGCTGCTGACGAAGCGAATTCTTTTGGAGGCGGTGCCGATGCCGACGCCGTCACATTGGGATTCGGTGACAGTTGCTGAAGCTGGACAGGTCCACGTCGGACGAGCGCGGCACCCAAGTCGGCATAATGGTCCTCATATGCGCCCCTACCTGCGAGTTGCTAACGTATATGAAGATCGCATCGACACTTCTGATCTCATGGAGATGAATTTCCCACCGCAGGACTTCGAGCGCTACCGTCTCGAAGATAAAGACATCCTTCTCAATGAGGGGCAGAGCCCAGAGTATCTTGGCCGCCCCGCGATGTACCGGGGCATCCCTGCG
Source organism: Nonomuraea mesophila (assembly GCF_004352805.1). Taxonomy (NCBI): domain Bacteria; kingdom Bacillati; phylum Actinomycetota; class Actinomycetes; order Streptosporangiales; family Streptosporangiaceae; genus Nonomuraea; species Nonomuraea mesophila. The sequence continues at coordinate 18,787 of NZ_SMLD01000093.1, read as the reverse complement.
GATGTGGCTTTCACCAACAGCCTCCTGCGGTTCCGCGCCAAGCCCGGAGTCCTACCGGAGTGGGCGCTCTTGGTGTTCCGTCGGCATCTGCATGCGGGGCGCTTTCGCTGTGAGGCCCGTGGGACAACAACACTCACCCATCTGACTGCAACCCGACTGAACAGAGTTGATTTCCCTCGTCCACCTCTTGCTGAACAGGAACTTATCGTCGCCGATGTCAGGAAGAAACTCGACTTTATCCAACGTCTCGCGCCTACGATCGCGACTGCAAAGATGCGGGCAGCAGAACTGCGGGGATCGCTGATGACCGAGGCGTTTGCCGGCCGCTTGGTAAGCCAAGACTCGACAGATGAGCCCATCTCCGTCGTGCTAGAGCGGATCCGAGCCGAACGGGCAATGCGCCATCGCGTTGGTCAGACCCTCCGAGGCAGAAACAGGCAGACATATCAGGAAGAGGCATTGTTTTGAGCAGGTCAACGGCGCCTGAGCTGGCCGAGAAACTGTGGGAGTCCTTCGGTAGACTGCGAAACGAGGGTGTGTCTGCGCGCGAGTACCTGGACCAACTCGCATCTTTGATGGTTCTCAAGCATGGGCACGAGCTGGCTAATGATCGTCCTGATCTGACGCTGCAACCGTTGAGCGATGCCTGGCAAACACTGCTGGCGGAGGATGGCCAGGCGCTAAAAGAAGCCTACGATCACATCCTCCAATCATTTGCTTCGCGGGAGGATCTTTTTGGAGACGTTTTTCGTAGCGCGTCTAACCCAATTCAAGACCCGGACAAGCTCAAGAAGTTGATTGTCGAGGTGGATGGCTTGAATCCTGGGCAGAGCGGTACCGCGGCGCCTTTAGAGAGAATCTATAAAAGCCTGCTCGCCCTATTTGCGGACGATGATCGGGCCGGTCTTGGACAGTACTACACTCCGCATGCTGTGGTTCGTGCAATGGTGGCCTGTGCTCAACCTGGTCCGGATGATGTAATCTACGACCCCGCATGCGGAACGGGTGGCCTTCTGTTGGCCGCACGGGATCATGTCCTGCGGCACCATCGCGATGACATGACTGCCGAGCAGCGCGTACAGTTGGATGGCGGCCGAATCTTCGGGACGGAATTGGTTACGGAGGCGTCTTGCCTGGCAAAGACAAATATGATCTTGAATGGGGTGGACAGCGGAATTGCTGATCGGCTGATCGAGGATCGTGACGCACCGCTTCAGGCGTCACTCCTAACCCCGAGTATAGTTTTGGCCAATCCACCCTTCGGGCGCAGGCTGCGCACGAATTCCATCCCAAGATTCCGGGTTTCTACTCGGAACGGGGAGCTCAATTTTTTGCAGTACATCGCGTCGACACTCGGCATACCTGGCAAGGCCGCCGTCGTCGTTTCGGATACCCTGTTGTTCGCAGCAGGTGCAGCGCATGAAGTTCGTCGACAGATGCTCGCAGATTTCGATGTGCATACGCTACTGCGATTGCCGCCTGGCGTCTTCTACTCGACTGCTGTAAAGGCCAACGTTCTTTTCTTCGACAAGAAGGAGGTTCAACCTGAAGTGCCGCAGACATCCTTGCTGTGGGTGTATGACTTCCGCACGGGTAAGCGTTTCACTGATGCGGTAAGGAATCTTGCCTCTGAAGACTTGGATGACTTCGTTAGGTGCTACCGCCCAGGCGAATCTCGCACCAGCCGCGTCGAGGCCGAACGCTTCAAGTGTTTCTCATATGAAGAATTGATGGATCGTGATCAGGTGAATCTCGACATCACTTGGTTGAAGGATTCTGGCAGGAAGGACGGCGACAGCGCCCCTGCCTCAAGTGTGATCGCACGGGAAATTGTTGAAGATTTCACCGTTGCTCTTGATGAGTTTTCTGTCGTTGCGGATCTGCTTGAGCAAAGCAGGACTCGTTTGTCTAGGGAATGAACGCCTTGGTACAGAAAGTTCGCCAAGGGGCGTGTCTAGATGGGTGTAGTATCTTCAACTGAAGTTGCCTCCTCCAACCACAGCCGCAGCGTGAAGCCGCCTCGCTTCATCCGCTTGTGATGCGCAGCAGCGTGGACCTTTTCGTCGGAGAATCCGAGCGTTACTGTCAGAGCTGCCAGAACCTCGTGGAGGTCGGCCAGTTCTCCCAGGCGATCACCGGGATCTTGTCCACCACGGTCCGCGAACACCTGTCGGAAGCCCGAGTTTCGCAGTTGGTGGGCAGACGAGAGTTCTGAATTGGGTGCTTGGCCTGGGGAAACGGGCGTGAAAGGGCTCCGTGTCGTGTGTCCACACCTCTGTGAAGTGTTTCTCCTGGTCGAGGGCTATTCGGCGGGTTGCAGACCGCTCATCTTTGGCGGCAATGCCACGGCGCAGTCCTTGTAGAGCTGGGCCTGAGACGGGGTGAGCTTGGTGGTCTGCTGGAGCCGACCGGCCGGGCCGGACAGGGTGACCTGATGCACGCGCCCCAGCTCGCGGTTGATGGAGGGCCAGGTCTGCCCGGTGCTGCGTTCGGCGACGCGGATGAGCAGCAGCGCCAGCCAGCACAACAGCACGTGCGCGACGATGCGTTCGTCCAGCCTGTGATAGACGGGCCGCAGATCCAAGGTCGTCTTCATCGTGCGGAAGGCCGCCTCGGCCTGGAGCAGGTTCTTGTAACCGAGCGCGATGTCCTCGGGGCTCAGGTCCGGGTCAGAGGTGGCGATCAGGTACTTACCGTCGTAGTTAGCCTCAGCCTTGACCTTCGCCGCATCGATGGACAGGCGGCCGGTTGTCGGGTGCTGCTTGAGCCACCGGCCTAACGACGGGTGATCGCGCAGGGCGCACTCGGCCTTGCGGTGCGGCGCGTCCGATGGCCTGGGAGTCTTCTTCTTGCCCTGCTGGGCGGCCTTGGCCTTCGCCTTGGCGGCATGGGCGGTGCGGGCGGCGGCGATGCGGTCCAGTTCCGCGGTGATCGCTTGTAGTTGGACCTGGCGGCGGGCCTGGTCGCGTTCGGCCTCGATGGGGTTGTGGCAGATGATCCATCGCCGGCCCTGGTCAGCGGCGAGTTTGACCTCTTTGACCCGCAGGTTGTCTCGCACCTGCAGGTAGCGGCCCTGGCGGGACATTGCCTCGCGGGACTCGGCCGAGCCGTCGCGCATCTTGACGCCGCAGATGTAGTGGCCGCCGGCGCGTTGCAGGTAGGCCATGTTCTCGCGGGAGGAGAAGCCGGAGTCGACCACGGTGACCACCCGGCCCAGCCGCCAGTCTCGCAGGTCGTCCTTGACCTGCTCGAGCACCGTCATGTCGTTGGTGTTGCCGGGCCAGACCCGGCAGCGCACCGGGATGCCCTCGCGGGTGACGGCCAGCCCGATGACGATCTGTGGCAGGTCCCGGCGGTGGTCCTTGGAGTGCCCGAACCGGCGCAGCCCTGGCTCGTCATCGGTGTCGGGTTCTGGTTCGCCGTCGCGCTCGAAGTAGGTGGAGGTGGAGTCGAAAAGGATCAGGTCCACCTCGAGGTTGAGCAGGTTGGCGGCGGCGAAGAACACCGCCTGCTGCACCTCGCTCTGGGCGTCGGCGCCGGCCAGCAGGTCCATCGCTCGCATCGCCTGGTCCTTGTCGGCGTGGTCCAGGCCGGGGATGGCGACGGTGTGGGTGATCCACTCGGCCGCGGCGAGCTTGGAGGAGGGCGCCACAGCGCGGTTGGCGACCAGCGCGAAGATGATCCGTTCGATGTCGGTGCGGAACCGACGCGGTCCCAGCACCTTCGCCAGCGCCTTGTCCACCTCCAGCGTGTGCCACAGCTGGTCCAGCAGCCAGATCGCCCCGAACGGGCGGGCCTGTTCCACGGTCAGCGGCCCGGTCTCGGTCCCGAGCGGCAGGGTGACGTCGTCTTCGTCGCCGAGGTAGCGGTTGATCGAGGCGACCAGCCGGCGCAGCGCCGCGACGTCGAGTTTGTCCTCGCGGCCCAGGTTGACCAGCACCTCGGCCTGGGTAGTGCCGTTGAGGCGGCGGTTGTTGGCCAGTTGCAGATACCGGACCACGCTGCCGTCGCCATTGCGTCGCTGCGTCTTGCGCAGATACATGCCCGCATCATGCCGTATGAGGCACAGCAATGCAGCCGGATCGCGAACAGTCGTGTGCCCACACTTTCGCGCTCCGAAAGTTATCCACAACCGTGTTGACCAGCGCCTACATCAGACGATCAAGCCTCATGTGCCCACGGACTGCGAAACTCGGGGGAAGCGCAGCGCTCGGTGGGCCGGGGCTGAGGAACGAAGCCTCGGACCGTCGATCGCCCCCAGAAGATACGGCGGCCAGCCATGCAGTGGCGATCGTGGGGCTGCATTTGTGCGGCGGCGTGGCAACCCTGGTCGGAGCGTTCGGTCAGTGCGGCGCGGCAGGCGTGCGGTGGCCGCCCCGGTACTCCGCCGCCGTCCGGGACTGGCCTCAGGCTGCACGCCCCGACGGCGGGTGGGCGGTGGGCCGGGGTATGGCGCCGCGCCGCCGCTTGATCCCTCATAAGTACAACTCGGCAAACTTGAGGCTGCGGTGTCCTCGGCGGTCTGTGCTGAGACATCAGATCCAGCCGATCAAGGGCTTGGCCGCGATATGCCTTTCGACGTTCCAGCTCCTCGCCGTACCGCTGATAGCGCGTGGGTGGCGCTGGTCGCGACCGGCCGAAGAGCCGCAGCGCGGCCAGCGACCGCCCGACGCGCGGCGAGACGCCGCAGGCGGATCGCCTTTAAAGACGTAGAGAAAGTTCTCACCCGGTCGATCGATCACCGATTGATCATGCCTCGGAGCTGCGGTTATATGGGCTCGATGGTAGTCCCGGTTGATGCTTGACGTTCTGGCTGTGGCGTTCAGCCAATATCCGGGCCTTCGCCTTCCCGGTGGGGGTCCGACGGCCAGGCGGATGGGCGGCCTGAGGTACCTGCTGGCTGACTTCGCCTGGTCAGGGCTGGTCGCTGGAGGGCTTGTCGCCCGGGACCTTGGGTTCGGTGGGTTGGCCGACGAAGCTGCCCAGGTTGGGGATCGTGTAGATGAGCTTCTCATCGCGTAGCCGCTGCATGGCCTTGCGGAGGGTGCCCCGGGCGACGCCGAACTCCTGCATGAGCTGCACCTCGGACAGTAGGTGCTTGGGCCGGTAGGTGCCGTCGCTGATGCGCTGCCGGAGGATGTCGGCGATCTGCTCCCACCTGAAGCGATCGGGCTCGAACTCAATCACTCTCTAACCATAGAGATACCTGCACATACAGCTCGTTTCGACCCATGTCTTGGCATGGCATGGACAGGCTTGTACAGGGCTGGTTACAGTTACGCCATGGCGATGCCCAGCTATGACCTCGACGTTCTCCGCGCGGCGTTCCCGGCCTGGTCGCTGTTCTGCAGTGATGCGGGCGTGTTCTACGCCACCCGGCGCGGTGTCCACCTCCGGAATGCCGACATCGACAAGGGCCTGCGGCAGACCCTGAGTGCCAACGATGCCGAGACCTTCGTGTCGTTGCTCCGTGACCAGACTCGGATGGCGGTGAGGTCGTGAATAGTGGCCCGCCCCCGCACTTCGACTATCACGGTCCTCACGTGGCGCCTGCGCAAGTGGGGTCCGTACGCGTGGAGTGGACGCCGAGCCTGAAGCGGGCGGACCGGCTGCGGATCCGCGATCACACGTGCGGGTGCACGTATCCGATGTTCGAGTTCTGCACGGCCGGCGGGCTGTGGTTCGTCCGGCGCCACCCGATCAGGAACCCCGCAACGGTCCTTGAAAGTGCGTGGATGCCCGCGCGCGCCGCGCAGGCGCTGTGGTTGCAGATCCTCAGTGGTCAGGCGCAGTGACAGCGTGGTGCCCGCGTTGCGTGTAGAAGGCGTCGGCGGTCTGCTTGGCGATCTCGTGTGGGGTGGCCTCGTCTGTGCGAAAGCGGCACAGGAACAGGCCGTCATCGTTGGCGTGCAGGTCGGCCGATGTTTCGTCCCATGCCTGGAGGCGCTGATCTGTGTCGCTGTCGCCGCGCTGGTGCGAGCGTTGCTCGCAGACCTGACGCGGGATCCAGAGGAGTACGACGAGCCAAGGCGTGTCGAGGACCAGGCGGCGGATGTCGGCGATGTTGCCCATGTGGACGATCGGTACTTGTCCGGCTGCGGTGAGCTGGTCGATGTGGTGGCGGTCGATGGCGTAGGTGTTGCCGTAGCGGTGAGATTCGACCAGCAACCGGCTGGCGGCCCGATACCGCGCGAGTTCTTGAGAGCTGACGAACTCATACTCGGTGCCGCGCCGGTTCCCGGCCTTGAGCTTGCGCACCAGCGTGAACCTCGAGTCGACCTCGCCGAGGGCCACGGTGATGGAGGTCTTACCGCTGGCGGGCGGGCCGTACAGCACGATGCCCATCATGCGAGGATCCGTTTGAGCGTTTCGCGGGTCTGGTCGGCCAGGCTGATAGCGGCGCCGAGTCGGTTGTCCACGGTGATGTGCGCGGTGGACGGGCTGGTCTCGGTGTTGAGGCCGCTGACGTACGTCTGCCAGTTGTCGAGCTTCCAGGCGTCGCGGGGAGCGCCCCGGAACTCGATGTACTCGCGCATGGACTCGGGGTCGCACCGCACCCACACCACCGCCACGTCGATGCCCCTGGCCGCGCACCGGTTGGTGAGGCGGCACACCCAGTCAGGATCGGCCAGCTCGGCAATGAACGGGGCTGACAGGATCGCCGAGGTGCCGACCTTGAGGTTGTCGAACGCGGTTTCCATCAGACACCGGTACTCCAGCGGGCGGACCTCGCTCAGGTACAGCTCGGTGTGCCGGTCGTGCGGGTCGCCGCCGAGGGAGACGAGCAGGCGTTCGACCATGGCGCGGGTCAGCGAGTCCTTGTCCAGGAAGGCCCAGCCGGTGATGTCGGACAAGAAGCGGGAGAACTCGGTCTTTCCCGATCCGGCGTAGCCGCCGACGAGCGTGAGGATGGGCTTGGGGCTGCCCTGCCCGTGGCGTCGTCGCCAGGCGTCCACGACGCGGTTGAGGAGTGCGTTCTGCTCGGCGTTGGACGGGGCGCCCGAGACTTTGAGCAGCGTTTGTTCGATCACCTGGGCGGCGGCGTTGTCGGTGGCGGGGTCGGTGGGTTGAGGCAAATCCGAGATGGAATTTTCCACTTCGGTTATTTCACCGGGGAGCGGCAGGCGGAAACCCAGAGTAGGTTCATTTGCCTGATATAGGAGACAGTACGCTCTTCGGTAGTGAGGCCCGGGATATACCGATCCCTGCTCGTGTGCCCAAAGTGTCTGGAAGTTGGCGGCTGGCGCGGTCAGGCCGTGCCGGCTGGCGACCTGGCGGAGCTGGTCACCTGCGGCTTCGAGGGTGAGCCCGTGTGCTTCGCGGTGCTGCCGCAGGATCACAGGTTGCCATCCGGGGCGGTGAATTGTCTTCATCGCATCCTTTTTGCGCACTTCGAGAAGCGCGCATGTGTAAGCGCATGTGTAACCGCCGTGCAGGCAGCAATGAAGAAGCTTAGCTAACGCTCCGTGATACTCACCAGCGCCGATACGCGATGAACTAACGGCATCCCCGCCGGGATAACGACCGACCAGAAAAGGGGTGCCGGAGTGACCGCAAACGAGCGAATAATCGACGAGCTTCAGGCCATTCGGTCTGAAATGGAGGAGTTGGCCTGCCGGGTCAGCGAGATCGCTTCGGCCCTTGGAACACGGCCTTCTCAAGATCCGCGATCCGGTCGCCGAGAGCCGCCAGAGTGCTCCTCATCTGAGCGAGCTGCTCCATGACCTCGGACGAGGCCGGCTCCTTGGCCGGCGTTGCGGCGTCCTCGCGAACGAACACGCCCTTGCCCTGCTGGCCGACGATCAAGCCCTCGGTGCGAAGCACGCTGATCGCTGCTTTGACCACGCTGGCGGACACGTCGTAGCGCTGGCAGAGCTGGGCGGTCGATGGCAGCGCAGCACCGGGCGCGAGTGAGCCCGTCCTGATCTGCGTGCGAAGGTCGTCGGCTATCTGGAGGTAGCCGGGGCGACCGGTCTTCTCGACCATTCGATGCCTTCCGCGAGGTTGCGTGCCCCCTCCAGTTCAGCACAGCCGACGCGACATGCCAACCAAGTCTTCGTGGAAGCCCTTGACAACTTTGAATCCTAAGCGTTCTATGTATTCCAAGAGTCCAAACGAGCGAAGGAACCACACCATGCGAACCGTCCCCATCCCTGTGGACACCAGCAAGCTCACCATCACCTGCGTGAAGGCCCCGCGTCCGCGGGTGCTCAACCGCGACACCGGCGAGATCAAGACCGACAAGAACGGCAACACCGTCTACGAAGTCACCGTCTCCGTCGAGGACGAGTTCGGCCGGATCGAGCTCGTCAAGATCGGCATCAGCGGAGAGCCGCCCATCACTGCGGGAGACGCCGTCAACGCGGTCGGCATGCTCGGCTACGTCTGGGAGATCGCCGGCAAGTGGGGCATCAGCTACCGCGCCACCGCCCTGCTCCCACAGCAGGAGGCCGCGAGTGTCTGACCAGTTCCTCACGATGCTCGGAGTCCTGGCCGCCGTCGCGGCCGGGTTCTGGGCCTGGCGCCACTGGCACTATCGCTCCTTCTGGCTCACCATCGGCTTCCCGCTGACCGCGATCAGCGTGCGTGCCTCGTGGCGAAAGGTCGCCCTCGGCTGCGGCCTGACCAAGAAGCGGCAGCGCTTCTGGTTCACCACCGTCCCGGGCCTGGTGGCCTCGACCGGCGTCGTCCGGGTCAGGCGGCGCTTCCAGCGCATCGCCGTGGACACCGCACCGTTCATGTGGCTGCCCATGCCGACCCGCCACGGCTGGCGCGTCACCCTGCACACGCTGGAGGGGCAGATCCCGGCTGACTACGCCGACGTCGCCGAACGGCTGGCGCACTCCTGGGGCGTGCACGCCGTGCGCGTCTCGTCCGACCGGCCGGGACGGGTACGACTGGCCGCCACCATGCGGGACCCGCTCGTCAAGGTCGACGAGCTCCCGCCCTCCACCGAACTGCTCAAGGTCACCGTGGGACGCCTGGAGACAGGCGGGCCGTGGGTCGTCGACTTCATGACCGTCCCGCACTGGATCAACGCCGGCGCCACGCAGTCCGGCAAGTCCAACCTGGCCAACGCGCTCATCGTCGGCCTGGCACCACAGCCGGTGGCGCTGGTCGGCTTCGACCTCAAGGGCGGGGTGGAGTTCACGCCGTACGCCTCGCGGCTGTCCGCGCTGGCCACGAGCAGGGCTGAATGCGGCGGCCTGCTCGACGACCTGGTGGAGCTGATGACCGATCGCATGGGCGTGTGCCGGATGGCCTCGGCGCGCAACATCTGGCAGCTCCCGCCTGGGGTGCGTCCGGTGCCGGTCGTGGTCCTGGTGGACGAACTGGCCGAGCTGTATCTGATGGCCGACAAGTCGGAGAAGGAGGAGGTAGCCAAGACCTCGACCGCGCTGCTACGGGTGGCGCAGCTCGGGCGGGCGTTCGGCATCTACCTGTTCTGCTGCGGTCAGCGCATCGGCTCTGACCTCGGGCCTGGCGTGACAGCCCTTCGTTCCCAGTGCTCCGGTCGCATCTGCCATCGGGTCAACGATCCCGAGACCGCCACCATGACGCTCGGCGATCTCGACCCCGCCGCGCTCGATTCCGCTCGCGCCATCGCCGCCGAGACTCCCGGCGTCGCCATCGTCGCCTCGCAGGACGGCCAGTGGTACCGGGCCCGCTCCTTCTACGTCAGCGAGCAGGCCGCCGAACACGCCGCTCGCCTCTACGCCGACCTCGCGCCGTCCTGGGACGAGGTCATGGCGGTCCACCCTCACCAGACTCCCGACTCGCAGACCGCCTGACGTACCGAGAGGAGGAACGAGATGCGCCGCTTCGCCGCCTGGCTGCTCGACACCGGGCCCGTGCTCGTCCTGGCCGCCATCGCCGGTGCCGGTTCCTTCACCCACATCCGCGACACCGCCACCGAGAACGGCCAGCAGGGCTGGATGGCCTGGGCCGTCGCCATCTGTATCGATCTGACCTGCGTCATGGCCGCTCGCGAACGCCAGCGTGACAGGAAGACCGGCAAAGCACGGCGCGGCCCGGTCTCCTGGCCGGTCCTCGTCCTGACCGGCGGCATCGTCCTGTCGCTGGCCGCGAACCTGCAACAGGCCGCCCCGACCGTCTGGGGCTGGATCACCGCAGCCACACCCGCCGGCGCCTTCCTCGTCGCGATCTCCATGCTCGAACGCCGCGCCACTGTAGGCCGTACCGAACCGTCCCCGGACGTCCCGCGGACGTCCTCGACGTGGGCGACGGCGTCCCCGCCCGTCCCGGAGGGAACGCAAGCCGTCCCGCCTGCGGACCGTCCCGCGCTGGTCCCGGCCGACGAGGACAGCCAGAACGACGGACCCGCACCCGACCCGCAACTCGTCGACTACGCCCGCCGCGTCGCCGCCGAACACCACACCAAGCACGGCAAGCCCATCACCCGCGACCTGCTCCGGTCCCGGCTGGGCGTGTCCGACCAGCTCGCCTCAGACCTGCTCCGCACCCTGCTGGCCACAGCAGACGCCTCATGAAAGGACCCAGCATGCGAGATCACCGCAGAGCTCTCATCAACGGCCAACCTGGCCATCTTCCTGGAGACCCACCCGGACGTGCCGACCTCGTCCGGTCTCACCCTTCGCTACATCCCGGAGCGCGCCGAAGACGAGGACCTACGCGCCGAGATCGACCGGATCGCCGCCATCCTCGGCTCCCGCATCCGGTCCGGGAACTCCCCGTACGACCACTACGCCACCTCTATCCACTTCGGCCCCGTCGAATACCGCGCCGTGGCGATCCCCGCCGCAGCCCGTGCCCTCTATGACGCCGAGAGCAGCTACCGGGGCTGCATCAAGCCCAACGCCTAAGGAGATCGACAACATGCGTATCCGCCTCGAAGGAAACCGCGCCGAGATCGCGCTCGGCCTGACCCACTTGCGTGAGGTTTTCACAGTCACCGCGATGTCCAGGGCATTCCCCGACCGGGCTCACCCGCGTAAGTACCGCGTCTACGTCCGCGTCGCTCCGCGCGACAACCGGTGACCGCCATGGACACCACGCTCGCGCACTACCGCTGCTGCACCTGCAACGGCACCGGCCTCTACGACGACCAGACCTGCGCCGACTGCCACGGCACCGGCATCGACAACCACGGCGCATAGCCATAGCGCCCCCCGCCTGGCCACACATCCGCCAAGATCCGCGCCAGGCCGGGGGCCATCCACACCAGCGTCACTGGATAGGACGGAACCCATCTTGCCCCACCTTGCCCACTCCCACGCTGTGGCCGGGATGATCCACCGGCTCAACCAGCCCGACTACGACCGCTGGGCCTGCCAAATCAAGCGCACCGGCGGCTGCCGCCAGCCCATCCATCTGCACGGCAAGGTCGACCACTACGACCGCGCCACCGGTCGGCTCCTGCACCGCTACACCACCCGAACCGAACCCAACGGCGTCCTTCGCGTGCCGTGCAAGACCCGGCGGGTGTCCCGCTGCCCGGCCTGCGCCGAGGTGTACCGGGCCGACACGTACCAACTCGTCCGGGCCGGGCTGGTCGGCGGCAAGGGCGTGCCGGAAACGGTCAGCGCTCACCCATGCCTGTTCGTGACTCTCACGGCTCCCTCATTTGGAGCGGTCCACGCGCGGCGGGAGAAGAACGGCAAGGTCCTGCCCTGCCACGCTCGCCGCGACGCCGAGAGCTGCCCGCACGGGCGGGTCATGTCCTGCACCGACCGGCACGGCGCCGACGATCAGCGGCTCGGCGAGCCGCTGTGCCCCGACTGCTACGACTACGAGGGGTCGGTCCTGTTCAACGCCATCAGCCCTGAACTGTGGCGACGCTTCACGCTGGCCCTGCGCCGTCGCTTCGCACGGCTCAACGGGCTGACGGTCAAGGCGCTGCGCGAGCAGGTGACGATCTCCTTCGCCAAGGTCGCCGAGTACCAGCGCCGCGGCGTCGTCCACTTCCACGCCGTCATCCGCCTCGACGGTCCTGACGGCCCGTCCTCGCCGCCACCTGCCTGGGCGACCGCCGACGCTCTGACATTGGCTGCTCAGCACGCGGCGGCGGCCGTCACGGCGGAGGTCAAGCCGCTGAGCCGCGGCTTCCGCTGGGGCACGCAACTCGACGTTCGCCGCATCACCATGGACGGCGATTCCACCGAACAGGCCGTCGCCGCGTACATCGCCAAATACGCCACGAAGGCCGCCGAATGCGTCGGCACGTTGGACCGTCGGATCCAGCCTCTCGACAACCTCGACGCCTTGCCCGTCCGCGAGCACGCCCGCCGGCTGATCGCCGCCTGCATGAGTCTGGGGGCTGACCCGGAGCTGGCCGACCTGAGGCTCATCCAGTGGGCTCACATGCTCGGCTTCCGCGGTCACTTCTCCACCAAGAGCCGCCGCTACTCGACCACCCTCGGGGAGCTCCGCGCCGCGCGTGAGGAACACATGCGTGCCGAGGAGATCACCACCGGACGGCTACCGCTCTTCGACGAGGACACCGTGCTCGTCGTCGCCCACTGGGAGTACGCCGGTCAGGGACTCACCATCGGCGAACAAGTCCTCGCGGCGGCGCTCACCGGCACCCGCCTCCCGAGCACGGACGGTGATCGCCTATGAGCAGGAGTGACGAACTGCTGACTGTTCCGCAAGTCCTCGCCGAACTGGGCGGGGTCTCCCGCCGCACCTTCTATCGCTGGCGCGAACTCGGCCGTGCGCCGGTCTGCGTGCAGCTGCCCAACCTCGAACTCCGCGTCTGGCGGAGCGACCTCATCACCTGGCTGGACTCGCGACGGGAGGCGGCATGAACACCACGTACGACGTCAAGCTCGGCGGAATTCAGCACCGTACGGACCGCGAGACACCCACGTTCATCGCCCGCTGGCGCGTCGCGGGCAAGCCCAGGTCCAGAAGCTTCCGCACGAAGGGCCTGGCCAACGCCTTCCTGTCCGACTTGCGGCAGGCGGCGAAGGCGGGGGAGGAGTTCGACATTGCCACCGGCCTGCCGGTGTCGACGCTCGCGCGTGCGTCCTCCGGGCCGACGTTCTTCGAGTTCGCCCAGGCGTACGTCCTGCGTCGCTGGAACGCCTCGGCGGCCCGCACCCGGGAGACGGACGCCTACGCGCTCCTGTCGCTGCTCCCGGCCCTGGTAATCGACGCGCCGCGCCGTCCTGCTCCCGAGGAACTGCGAGAGGTCCTGCGCATCTACGCACTCATCCCCGAGAAGAGGCGGCCCAGCCTGACCGCGGCCCAAACCGCGGCTCTCGGCTGGTTGGAGCGGGCATCCGTTCCGCTGTCCGCGCTGAAGGAGCCGCACGTTCTGCGTACGGCGCTCGACGCCATCTCGATCACCTTCGCCGGCGCCCCGGCGGGGGCGAACACGGTACGGCGCAAGCGTGCCGTTCTCCATCACCTGCTGGAGCACGCGGTGGAGCAGAAGGCGTTCGCCAGCAACCCGCTGGACGAGATCAAATGGACGGCACCCAGGGCGGTTACGGTCATCGATCCGCGCACGGTGGTCAATCCAGCTCAGGCGCGGCAACTCCTCGACGCCGTGCCCAAGGTGGGTCGCAACCGCGGTCCCCGGCTCAAGGCGCTGTTCGGCTGCATCTACTACGCGGCGCTGCGGCCCGAGGAGGCGGCGGACCTGCGGCTGAGCAACTGCACGCTGCCTGAGACGGGCTGGGGCCTGATCGTTCTGGAGCGGGCGCGACCGCAGGCAACCAAGCGCTGGACCAACTCCGGGCAGACTCACGAGTCGCGCAGCCTGAAGCACCGCGCGGACAAGGAGACACGAGAGATCCCGATCCCGCCCGTCCTGGTCGCCATGCTCCGCGAGCACATCGCCGAGTTCGGCACAGCCAAGGACGGCAGGATCTTCAGCACGAGAACCGGCGGTACCTACTCCAGTTCGGCGCATTCCTACGTCTGGCAGCAGGCCCGGAAGCTTGCCCTCACCCCGGCACAGGTCGCCTCGTCGCTGGCCGCCCGGCCGTACGACCTGCGCCACGCGGCCGTGTCGCTCTGGTTGAACGCGGGCGTCCCGGCTCCGGAGGTCGCCAAGCGGGCCGGGCACAGCGTTGACGTCCTGCTGCGTGTCTACGCGAAGTGCATGGACGGCCAGCAGGAGCAGATCAACGGCAAGATCAACAACGCCCTGGACATGTAGCCCACAACCGTCCATCTCCGGCCCGGTCGTCCGGGCCGGTTGTCTGCACCGCTGCCTTTACCGAGTCGTTCCCGCTGGACATAGCCGCTCTGCGGGACGCTGACAGATAGGGCAGTGAGTAGGGAGGATCATGCACGAAGATCAAAACCATCCCACCCCTTCGGCTGAAGAGCCCCGTCCGCAGCGGCGCCCGCCGTACGGTCTGCCGCTCCGCAGGCGACCTCGACATGTCGCCGCGTCCGACTCCTTGCGCTGGCGAAAGTACTCGAACCCCACCCCACCGCAGCGATCGCTTCTGGGAGATCGGGACCGGCTGGTCCGGCCGGCGCTTGTCGCTGGTCTTGTGGCCTGCGTGGGCTTCGGCATCTGGTCGACAGGGTGGGGCACAGACACCGCCTCTTCACGAACGAGCGCCGCTTCACTGCCGACCCCCGGTCCGAGCGTCACCGGGCCCTCGGTCTCGGTCACCTCGTCGCCGACACCCACGCCCCGGGCACTGCCCTCGACAACGCCCAGCACATCGAAGAAGAAGGCGAAACCGGCAAGGCCGCAACGTCGATCGGCACTCTTGGCGGTGCCACGGCAGAGCTATCGGAACGCTCCACAGGCCCAGCCCACGAAGACGGCGATCCCTGCTGACCGTGCGAGAGACACCCGAGACAAGAAACCACGAGTAACAGGCAGAAATCGATGGGCCCCGGTGATCGCTGCGAAGTGCGACGAGCTGTTCCCGCCTTCCCGTCCTGAGTTCCGTATCCGCAACCGGGCCTGTCACTCCCTCTACTGATAGTGCCGCCCTGCTGGCTTCGGTGCGACGTCCGCCCTGAAATCCGGTGATTGATGCCGTGGTGCGCGTAATTCCGGTTGCTTATAGGGAAGTGTGGAGGCATTTACCGGCATTGGCTGTTGTGCTTGACTCCTCCCTTGTAGGCACACCCTCTGGGAGGGGTCCATGGGGGAGTTCGTCGGTATCGACCCCCGCGGGGCGGAACAGCTGATTCAGCAGATGTCCACCAGCAAGAACGTCCTGGCAAGCACGCGGCATGGGCTTGAGACGGCCATCGCCGAAGCAGGTGAGGCGTGGACCGGCCAGCAGGGAGTGTCTCCCATGCATCGGTCCTGGGCGTTCTTCGACGAGACGCAGCGTGACCTCAAGTGGCGGATGGACACGCTCAAACAGATGGTCCCCACCTCGGGCAACGGCCTGATGAGCGTGATCTTGACGTTTAGCAGCGAGAACGAGGCCGCTCGGCAGGGGAAAGCAGACGCAGCACCCATCACAGAGGCGCTCAGAAAGCACGAAATCGAGAACTCGGTGGAGAGCTGGCGCAAGGTGACAGCGGCCACGGCGGCGATGAAGGGCAAGCTGAACGACCCCGCCTACGCCGCCGCCGTACTTTCCGCCCTCGGACCGGAGAAATTCCGTGCCCTGTTCATGCACTGGATGAAGAACCGCGGCCCGGCCATGGACAAAGGGCTGTCGCCCAACGCGATCAAGGAAGGCCGCGAGACGCTCGGGCCGCTGGCTGAGGCTTATGCCAACGCCGAACGCGCCGGCAGGCTGGGCGAGGAGTGGCAGGGCCAGTTCATGAAGGCCACGCAGCCCGGGGTGCTGACGGCGATCGTCGCGATGTCGAAACCGTCGACCAAGCTGCTGAACCAGGTGGCCCTGAGGGTGCTGGGCCGTCCGCTCACCGCCGATCTCCCGACCAGCGAGAACTGGAACCTGAACGTGCTGGTGGAGGCCTACGACGCCAATCCGCAGGCACTGCAGACGCTACTGGCCCAGAACAAGGACGCTGCGGGCTGGCTACTGCACCCGCAGCGCGTACGGATGAGCGGCATCTCCGGGTTCGAGGGGAAAGTGGCTGGGGTGCTGGACAAGGCGTTGATGCCGGGCGCCGGGGTGGACAGCGTGCGGGAGCAAGCGTGGGTCAACATCATCCGCGGGATGGGGGCGAAGGACAGTCCGTGGATCGGCGGCGGGTGGGGGACGTTCCATGATTCGCCGATCAGCGAGACCTTGGCCAAGAACATGGGCCCGTACCTCGATCAACTCGCCCGCGGCCAGTCCAAGCGCGACTCGCCGGACCTCCCCGCCACATTTCCCACGTCGCCATGGGACAGCGTCCACACGGACGAGGCCTCCCGATTCATGGGCGGCCTGATGCAGGACAAGGACGCGGCGCAGACGCTGATGAAAGCGTCGCAGGACTACACGCAGAGCTTGGACATCGGCCGGTTCCGGCCGTTTGGTGATGAAGCCGTCCAGGCCGAGTACACCAAGCGCGCGGCTCTCGCGGGTGGGGCGGCGAACCTGATGTTGAGCGGCTCGACCTACGCGGAGTGGAGTGACGACGAGTACGCGGACTGGCTCGCCACCGTCGCGCTGCTGCCCATCTCCTGGCTGTCCAACAAGTACTGGCCCATCCAGGACGCCACCGTGGCCACCGCACGGGATGCCGGGCTGGACG
Source organism: Nonomuraea mesophila (assembly GCF_004352805.1). Classification (NCBI taxonomy): domain Bacteria; kingdom Bacillati; phylum Actinomycetota; class Actinomycetes; order Streptosporangiales; family Streptosporangiaceae; genus Nonomuraea; species Nonomuraea mesophila. Next base: position 2,164 of record NZ_SMLD01000093.1, on the reverse strand, counting down.
AAGCCAAGGACGGCTTCAAGGGCATGATCACCGATTATCTCGACAAGAAGACCCCAGCTACGGCGAGGTCCGTCGCCGACAGCATCGTGCAACAACAGGCCGATTGGGTGAACGATTCGCTGGCCGAACACGGTCAGAAGCCGTTGACAGACGCTCAACGGAACGAGATCCGGATGTCGTTCCGCGGACGGCTCTTCGACGCACTGGAGAAGGCGCTGGAGCAGCGAGGAGGGTGAGGTTGACGATCCCCAGCCAAAGCCAGCTTTTCCAGCAAGCGGCAGACAAGGAACTACTCGCCACCAACCTCATGCGATACGCCGAAGCGCTGGATGAGGTGTTCGCCAGCATGCTGGCAAGACCACAAACGGTTGACACGTTCTGGAAAGGGCCGGCCGCAAACCGATTCGCCACCCAGGCCGTGCAGTTGCACCGCGAGATCAGCCAGCTCCGAGATGCCTGTACGACCACCGCTGATCGTCTTCGTAAGCAGGCGCAACTTGCACGTACGGAGGCGGCACAGATGCCGAGTTGACCCTGAGGTCAGCTGTCGCGTTCGTAGCAGCTGGTCTTGCCGACGATCAGGATGTTCGGCTTCTGCCCGTTGCGTACGGTGATCAGGAACGTGATCCCCGTCGTTGGGTGTTGCAACACAGCCGTGCCTAGGTTCTCGTCGCGAAGATCCAGGTCATCCACGACTTTTTCGTAGTTTCGCAGCCGTAGCCAACTCGACATCAGAGCGACCACGCTGCCGGGCGACTTCACTTGAGGCGGCCCCTTGAGGTCACCTTGTGCGCGGAAAAATCGCTGAACCTGGCCCTTCAGGCAACCCGCTTCGCTGTCTTGATCGGCTTTCTCAGTCGCGGTCGCCGACCCCGTAGACGATAACGCTTGAGAAGCCAGTAATTTGTCACCGTCCGTGATGAGCTGCTTTGATGCCTCGTCCAAGCTGGGCTTCTCGGCGTTTCCGGTGCAACCAGCGACAACCGCGAGAGAGACGAGCGCTGCGGCAGCAACAGACAGTCGGCGAGTATCTGGGCGCACGCTCCGGACATTACCTAACCCCTACTCCCGCGTACACCTTGTATGCCCGCTATGCACTAAGTTCCGCAACTCGGTTGCGCACCTTCGACCGATGCGCGTCTAGCTGTACCTGTAGTGCCTGATGGCGATGGCCTCTGCGATGTTGGCCACGACATGATCGGCTTGATGCTCGAGTTCCGGCGAGGTTCCCCGATCGACCCAGATCGTACGAAGCCCGGCCGCCTGTCCTCCTTGAACGTCGGCGATGAGGTTGTCACCGACCATCCAGCCGCCCCCGTCGAGGCTTGTCCCGCATCGCTGGGCGGCGATCTCGAAGAGTCCGGTCTCTGGCTTCCGGATGCCCTCGACCCCTGACACAGCGTAGCCGTCGACTGCATCTGCAAGGCCGGTCTGGTGGAGCTTGCCGAGTTGGTTGTCTGCCATGCCGTTGGTGACGATGCCCACGCGCCATCCGGCGGCGCGTAGATCGGCTAAAGCGGCCAGGACGCCCGGGTAGCACTGCACCAGGTGGGGCATGCGTCGGCGGTAGCCGGCCCATAGCTCCTCGACTGGCTCCGCCAGGCTGAAGTGTTCGCGCACCCGGCTGAAGAATGCTTCTCGATGTGGGTGCGTGTCGCGATCCTGGCCGACGAGCCAGGTAAGTGCCTCGGGATCCAGGTGTTGTCGACTGACGAACTCCTCAGCCCACTGGACGAACGCGGCATCGAGGTCAATGAGCGTTCTGTCTAGGTCAAAGAGGGCGAGGCGCTGCACAATCTCGATCTTAAAGACGAGCGCCCCGCGGCGACAGTCGATCCCCACTACCTGCGGCTGACCTCGGGAAACGTCATCAAGATCATCCCCCATATGTCCCCAGAACTCTGTCCTACGGCTGCATATGGGTGCCTCCGGCGACCTACCGGAGGCCTGACAAGCAAAAGACCTGCGGCTGAAGAACCGCAGGTCGGAGGCCGAAAAGCCTGGTGGAGATGCGTGCCCCCGGCAGGATTCGAACCTGCGGCACCCGCTTTAGGAGAGCGGTGCTCTATCCCCTGAGCTACGGAGGCGGACTCTGGTAAGCCTAGCGAAAGTTGGGCGCTGCGTGTGACGTGGAGCCGGGGTGAGTTTGGGCGGGTGGGTTATG
>NZ_SMLD01000092.1:0-38380 GCF_004352805.1 Nonomuraea mesophila | reverse complement strand
CTGGTGGCTTCTCGCGCGGCGGTGGGGCCGGGTCGCGGGGGAGGGCCAGGGCGGTGAACAGGGCGCAGAGCGAAGCGACGCAGGCCACGGCGAACAGCGACCCCTGCCACCCCAGCGGCTCGGCGGCGAAACCGGCGCCCAGCCGCCCGAGCATCCCGCCCACCGTGTTGCCCGCGATCATCGCGCCCACCGCACCGGTCAGGCGGGCCGTGCCGAGCCGGTCGGCCAGGTACGCCGCCGCCACCCCGGCGAAGCCGGCGATCGCCACCCCCTGGACCGCCCGCAGCGCCAGCAGCACGGGGAATGACGGGGCCAGCGGCAGCACGAGACCGACGGCCGCCGACACGAGCACCGACCAGAGGATCACCCGCCGCCGCCCGGCACGTCCGGCGAGCCAGGCCAGCGGCAGCACCGTCACGGCGAGCGCGGTCGTGGCCACGCCGATCGCCAGCGTCGCACTTCCTGGGTCCAGCCGGTACTCCCCGGCGAGCTGCGGCAGCACGGGCTGGGGCGCGTACAGCAGGGCGAACGACGACACTCCGGCGGCCGCGACGGCCGCGCCGACCCGCCGCGTGGCCGCGGGCAGGACCTGAGCCTGACTGACCACCACCCGAGCCACGCTAGGCAGCGACGTATAGATACGTCCAATACGACGATCAGCGATGATTCATACCGTGATGAATGAGTCCGACGAGCAGCTGGCCGCCCGCCTCGCCTCCGACCTGGCGCTGATCGCGGCCGTCGGCGAGACGGGGCACGTGACCCGCGCGGCCGAGCTGCTCGGCATCCCCCAGCCGACCGCGAGCCGCCGCCTCGCCGCCCTCGCGGACCTGGCCGGCACCCCGCTCGTGCTCCCCGCCGGCCGCGGCATCCGCCTGACGAGGGCCGGACGTGTGCTCGCCGCCGCCTCCACCCGTGCGCTGAGCTCCGTGGCCGCGGCCGTCCGGGAGGTGCGCGAGGAGACCGACCCGGGCACGGGCCGCGTCGTGCTCGGCTTCCTGCACCTGCTGGGGCGTACGCTCGTCCCCTCCCTCGTCCGCGACTTCCGCGAGCGCCGCCCCGGGGTCCGGTTCAGCCTGGTGCAGGGCTCGCGGCAGGACATGGTGCGGGCCGCGCGGGAGGGCGAGATCGACCTGGTGTTCGTCGCGCCCATGCCGCTGGACGACCCCGCCCTGGTCAGCAGGCCGCTCGCGGACCAGGAGCTGGTGTTGTCGGTGCCGCGCGCCCACCGGTTCGCGGGGAGGAGGCGGGTGCGCGCCGCCGAGCTGGCGGGGGAGGAGCTGGTGACGCTCGAACCCGGGTACGGGCTGCGCCAGATCACCGACGACCTGTGCGCCAGGGCGGGATTCGAGCCGCGGATCGTGTTCGAGGGCCAGGAGTCGGAGACCGTGCGCGGGCTCGTGGCGGCGGGGCTGGGGATGGCGATCCTGCCGCGTTCCGGGCCGCCCGGCTCGATCCCCGGGGTCGTGGAGATCCCGTTGTCGCCGCCGGTGTTCAGGACGATCGGCGTGAGCTGGCCCGCGGGCGAGCGGCTGACCCCGGCGGCGCGGGCGTTCAGGGACCACGTGTGCGCCGGGCTGACGGATCTGGGCCCGGGTTTCCGCGGTGGGCGGCCACCTCGTGAGGAGGACAGACTGGAGGGATGACTCAGGACGGCGATGCGGCCGGGCACGCGACGGACACGGCCGCCCGCGAAGGGGAGCTGACGCGGGCGACCGGCGTTCCGCGGTGACTCACGCGGGCGGCGGGCCGGCCCTTGTGGTGTAGATCGTGACGGCGTACGGGCGGGGCGGTGCCGGGTAGACCTCCTCGGCCAGCCGCGACAGCGCCGGGTCGGCGTCGAGGTAGCGGTGCAGCCGCCCGGCCTCAGGCCACGGGTGCACGGCGACCAGCACCCCGTCGCGGGGCACGAGCAGCTCGGCCAGCCGGGCGCTGACCTGGCGCAGACGGTCGGGACGGCCCAGGTAGTAGAGGGTCTCCGAGCAGAACACGAGGTCGAAGCGCTGCTCGGGCACATGCGTGAGGATGTCAGCCTGGACGAAGCGCACCCTGCCGTTGCCGGGGACCCGCCGGCGGGCCCGCGCCAGCGCCCGCGCGGAGACGTCGACCCCGACGATCCGCGCCTCCGGATAGGCCCCCGCCAGCGTGCGCGTGAACGCGCCCTCGGCGCATCCCACCTCGATGATGCGCCGGTACGGCCTGCGCGGTACGTGCTCCAGCGTGGCCTCGTACTTCTGCCGCTCGTAGGTGTCGGTCGACAACTTCCAGGGGTCGGGCACCCGGTGCCGCCAGTCGAAGAAACGGCCGAGGACCATGCCCTGGGCCTGCGGCGGGAGCAGCGACAGGGCGCGGAAGAACGTACGGTGCATGAGCTCTGGGATGGGCGGCATGGCGGTGGCGCGGCCTTTCTCGATCGGGACGGATGAGCGTCTCCGTGTGCTGGGTTGACGTCGTTACGTGAGCGGATTCCCTCATGACCACCGTCCATGCCCGCCGGCGGCGGCGCCGCGCGGGCGCGAAAGAGGGGAAAACGGTTAGGATCGCCCGAATATGGTTCTGTACGACTGAAGGACGTCCCCATGATTCGCCGGCATGCCATCGGAGACCTGCTGCGGCGCTCGGCCGCGCGCTATCCCGCCAAGACCGCCATCGTCTACGGCGATGTGCGGCAGACCTACGCCGACCTCGATCTGATGGTCAACCGCACGGCGAACGCGCTGGCGGCGCGCGGGGTCGGCAAGGGCGACCGGTTCGCGGTGCTGAGCCACAACAACCACGCTTTCGTGGTCGCGTACTTCGCGCTCGCCCGGCTGGGCGCGATCTCCGTGCCGATCAACTTCATGCTGGGGAGCGACGAGGTCGCGTACATCCTGGAGCATTCCGGCGCGACCGGAATGCTGGTGGAGGAGGCGCTGCTGCCGGTGGCGGACGCGGCGGCGGGCCCGCGCGTCACCGTGCGCGGCGTGATCGGCACGGCGGCCGGCGGCTGGGAGGCGTTCGCCGACTGGGCGGCCTGCGACGACACGTCGGAGCCGCAGGCCGCCATCGCCGACGACGACCCGATCCAGCTCATGTACACCAGCGGCACCGAGTCGCGCCCCAAAGGCGCCATGCTGTCGAGCCGCAGCCTGATCACGCAGTACGTCACGTGCGTCGTCGACGGCGAGATGAGCCCCGACGACGTCGAGGTGCACGCGCTGCCCCTCTACCACTGCGCGCAACTGCACTGTTTCCTCACGCCCGGCATCTACCTGGGCGCCACCAACATCATCCTGCCGGGAGCCACGCCGGCCGTGATCCTGGCCACGATCGAGGGCGAGCGCGCGACGAAGGTGTTCTGCCCGCCCACCGTCTGGATCGGCCTGCTCCGCCACCCCGACTTCGCCCGCCGCGACCTGTCGTCGCTGCGCAAGGGCTACTACGGCGCCTCGATCATGCCCGTGGAGGTGCTCAAGGAGATCTCCACCCGCCTGCCCGACGTACGCCTGTTCAATTTCTACGGCCAGACCGAGATGGCGCCCGTCGCCACGGTCCTCGGCCCCGACGAGCAGCTCACCCGGCTGGGCTCGGCGGGCAGGCCGGCCCTGAACGTCGAGACCAGGATCGTCGACGACGAGGACAGGCCGGTGCCGCCCGGCGTGGTCGGCGAGATCGTGCACCGCAGCCCGCACGCCATGCTCGGATACTGGAACGACCCCGGCAAGACGGAGGAGGCCTTCCGCGGCGGCTGGTTCCACAGCGGCGACCTCGGCGTCATGGACGCCGACGGCTACCTGTCGGTGGTCGACAGGAAGAAGGACATGATCAAGTCGGGCGGCGAGAACGTGTCGAGCCGCGAGGTGGAGGAGGCCATCTACCAGCATCCGGAGGTCGCGGAGGCGGCCGTGTTCGGCGTGGGGGACGAACGGTGGATCGAGGCGGTGACGGCCGCGGTGGTGCTGCGCGAGGGCGCCGGGGTGACGGCCGACGAGCTGATCGCGTTCCTGCGGGAGCGGCTGGCCCCCTTCAAGACGCCGAAGCAGGTGGTGTTCGTGGAGTCGCTGCCCAAGAACGCCTCAGGCAAGGTGCTCAAAAGGGAACTGCGCGACCGGTTCTGACCGGCCGCCGGCGGCGGCCGGTCATCGGTGCACGCGCGGAGGCGGTCACCGGATACCTACAGGTTGGAGGCCCTGTCCTTCCTCCGGGGCGGGGTGGAATGCCGGAACGGCCGGACACTGTGGTCTCCCGGTTTTGTCGGTGGCGGCCGGTAGATTGATCGGCATGTCCCGCTACCGGCTCCAGCCCTCGCCTGCCCAGGAGGCAGCACTGCTGGAGCATTGCGGGCACGCCCGATATGTGTGGAATCTCGCGGTTGAGCAACACGCGCACTGGAAGCCGGGACGCAAGAGCGCGCCAGGGTTCGTCGAGCAGTGCCGCCAGTTGACGGAGGCGCGGGCAGAGTTCGGGTGGCTGCGCACCGGATCGATCATCGTCCAGCATCAGGCTCTGCCGGGCCGGTGCACCGCGAACCTCAACGTGACCTCCTCCTCGTGGGGTGGTTGCCGTTGGAATCCCCGTGCCTCAACGCGGGGAGGAGGTCAATTCACGTACGCCGCCACGACCCAGCGGACCGGCCGGTTGGTGGCCTCACCCCACAGGCCCACCTTCCCGGTGATCGTCACCTTCTCGCCCTTGGGCACCCTGTGCTCGCCCATCGCCATCGGGAAGGGGCCGCTTTTCCAGATGCCGCAGTCCGTGGTCGAGCCGGTGTCCTCGCCGTTGATGCGGTAGGTGAACCACATGCGGCCGGCCAGGTCACCCGTGCAGAGCTGTTCCAGGCCCAGCTTCCCGCCGGGGCTCCTGACCACCAGCTCGAACGAGCGCTCGTCCGTCCACGTGCCGCCCGTCCTGGCGGCGAGCCGCATACCGGCCAGCCTGGCAGGCGGGGCGCGCAGCTCGCCGGGCTCGACCGGTTCGGCGGGCGGCGTCCACTCGTAGACGGCCAGGCTCCACGCGGCCCAGTGTGGCTTGACCGGCTCGCACTTCCCGCCCTTCTTCTCGCGTACGCAGCCGTACCCGGTCGTCGTGGTGTCGAAGGTGACGGTGACCTCCGTGGCGCCGTCCGGTACGACCAGCGCTTCGAGCTCCATGTCCTTCCCGCACCTCAGGGAGCCTGTCCGGACAGGCCTGCCGTTCACGGCGACGTTCGGCGGCTGGCTCCCGGGCCTGCCCTGGCACAACCCGGCCAGATCCAGCGGCTTGCCGGTGACCGGGACGGTGACCGACGCCTTCTGACCGCCCTTGGCCGGCAGCCCGGTCGTGGCCACCCGCCGGTACTCGGTGCCGTCGTCCGCGGTGAACGTCTCGGGCAGCGCGGAGGCCGCGGGCTCGGCCGCCGCGGTGATCTCGGGAGGCTTCGCCGCGCCGGGTACGAGGGAGACGCCCGCCACCACGGCCGCCACCACCGCCACCCCGGCCATGGCGCTCCTGCGGATGCGGGTCCGGCGGACGCGGGCGCGGATCTGGTCGTGGCGGTGCGGGTTCACGGGCGCCGGGGCCCCGGCCCGCTCCCGCAGGACATCACGCAGGTCGTGCGCGCTCATCGGTGCAGCTCCTTCACGATCGACTCGTCCACTCGTAGCTTGGCCAGCGCCTTGGCGCACTGGCTCTTGACCGTGCCCTCCTGGCAGCCCAGGATCCTGGCCACCTCGGCCACCGCCAGGTCCTCGTAGAAGCGCAGCACGACCACCGCGCGCTGCCGGGCGGGCAGGCGGCCGACCGCCCGCCACAGCTCCTCCCTCTCATCGCAAGGAGGGTCGTGCGACACGGCGTGGGGCAGGTCGTCGCTGGGCAGTTCCCTGCGCCATCTGCGCCGCCACCAGGACGTGTAGGTCGTCACCAGGACCCTGCGCACGTACGCCTCGGGCTCGTCGATGCCCGGCCAGGCGAACCAGGCCTTCGCCAGCGACTCCTGCAGCAGGTCCTCCGCGACTCCCCAGTCGTGGGTCAGCAGGTACGCGGTGCGCAGCAGCCGATCGGACCTGGACGCCACAAAGTCCTGAAATATCGCTCTATCCGCCAACGTGAGATGCCTCCTCGCGAGCTTGCTGACGGTAGTGACGCATCGAGCGCGACGGCAGGTTGCCCACGCCGGGGACCGGCGTCACCAGACCTGAGGCGCCGGCGTCACCAGGCCCAGGGCACCGGCGTCAGGAGGCCCAGGATGCCGGCGCGTCAGGAGGTCCTCCGGGGCGCCGGCGTCAGGAGCTCTCGGCGCGCGTGACCGTGAACGGGACCAGCTCGCCCAGCCCGCGTACCGACAGCCGGTCGACCGCCCGCAGCCGGAACGCGCGGGCGTCCTCCAGCTCCTCCGCCAGCTGCGGATCGGCCAGGATGGTGCCGGGCAACGACAGCGCGGTGAGCCTGCTGGCCAGGTTGACCGTGGTGCCGAACACGTCGCCCATGCGCCACATCACCGGCCCGGCCGCCAGCCCCACCCGCAGCTCCGGCATGTCCTTGCTCCGGGCGTGCGTCTCCACCAGCCGCACCGCGATCTCCGCCGCCACGTGCGCCTCGTCGGCCACGAACAACACCGAGTCGCCCAGCGTCTTGACGACCCGCCCGCCGGAGGAGGTCACGATGTCGGCCGAGCGTCCCTCGAACCGGTCGACCAGCCTGGCCAGCTGGCCGAGCGTGATCTGCCGGCTCAGCCTGGTGAACGCGACCAGGTCGGCGAACCCGACGGACAGGCGCACCGCGCTCATGTCCTGGCCCGCGATGCGCCCCGCGGCGGCGGCGAGCTGGCGCTGCCAGGCGTAGACCAGCAGCCGCCCCAGGTCGGGCACCACCAGCTCGGCCCGCCTGCGCCAGGCCCGCGGGCGTTCCTCCAGCGGCACGCCCGCCTGGTCGAGCGACTCCACGCCCACCTCGGCCTGCGACTCGGCGAGCCTGGTCGTGGCCCGGCCGATGGAGCGGGCGATCAGCAGCATGTGCTCCTCGTCGTAGGCGCCGGAGCCGACCATGCGCAACATCGTCCTGAGCGCCTCGACGTCGGAGTCGGTGAACTCGACCGCGTCGTCGGCCACGTTGGGGAACCCGAGGGCGCGCCAGAGCCGCCGCGCGCGGTAGACCGGCACCCCCGCCATGTCGGCGACCTGGTGGCTGGTGTAGCGGCGCGGCTCACGAAGGAACGCCTCGCGCAACGCGTCCCCATCATCGAGCGGCACGTGGGCAAGATAACATTCGCCGCCCCCGGTCAGGAGCCCCGTGCCGGGCCGGCGATCACTCCAGCAGCGCCCGCAGGGCAGGACGTTCGGCGGCCGGCACGTAGTCCGCGTAATAGTCGTACATCGCCTCGCGGGTCAGCCGGGCGGCCAGCGGACCGTCGCCGGCGCGCACCGCGGCCAGCACCGCCTCGTGGTGCTCGATGGTCTGCCGCATCAGCGCCCCCTTGTCGGGGGCGGCGGCGAGCTTCTCCGAGATCAGCCCGAGCACGATCGAGCGGACGACGTCCGTACAGATCTGGATCAGCTTGTTGCCGCTGGCCCGCGCCACCACGTCGTGGAAGGCGACGTCCTCGGTCACGAACGCGTCGTGGTCGGCCGCGGCGCGCATGCGCCCGACGGCCGCGTCCATCTCGGCGAGCTGCCCGTCGGTGCGCAGCCGGGCGGCCAGCAGGCCGGCCGACGAGTCGAGCACCATCCTGAACTGCACCAGCTCGGCCAGCGACAACTCCGCCACCCTGGCCAGCGTGGTCATCGACTTGTGCAGGGCGGCGGGCGTGAACGGCAGCACCTCCGCCCCGTGGGGATCGCCGGGACGCGAGCGCACGAGGCCGCGCGCCTGCAGCACCCGCAGCGCCTCGCGTACGGTGGACCGGCTGACCGAGAACTGCACCATCAGCTCGCGTTCGCTCGGCAGCCGCTCGCCCGGGCTGAGCGAGCCGCTCTCGATGGCCTCCTCGACCTGCTCGACGACCCGCTCGTAGGCGTGTACGGCACGCACCGGCTCGAACCGCGGACCACCCATGCAATCCCCCTTGACCCGAGCCACCGACGACTGGCAATGTGCAGCCTACTGGTCCGACCAGTGCACTAGCCAGGAGGCTGAAGAATGAGGCGCATCGGCATCTGGATCGCCGTCGGCGGTCTCCTGCTGGGCACGGCCGCCTGCGGCGGCGGCGACGGCGGGGAGTCCGCGTCCGGCGCACCCAAGGCGCAGTCGTTGTCCGTCGGTTTCGTGGCCGAGCCGGCGAATCTCGACTTCACCTCCACCGAGGGCGCCGCGATCCCGCAGGCGCTGCTCGTCAACGTCTACGAGGGCCTGGTCAAGCTCGACCAGGAGGGCAAGATCGTGCCGCTGCTGGCCGAGAAGTGGGAGGTCTCCGACGACCGGAAGACCTACACCTTCACCCTGCGCGACAACGTCACGTTCTCCAGCGGCGCGCCGTTCACCGCCGACGACGTGGTCTTCTCGCTCGACCGGGTGAAGTCCGACTGGAAGCTCAAGATCAAGTCGCAACTCGACGTCGTCGACAAGGTGGAGAAGAAGGACGACACCACCGCCGTGGTCACGCTCAAGCAGCCGAGCAACGGCTTCCTCTACTCGATGGCCACCAGGCTGGGCGCGATGTTCAGCCGCACCGGGGTGTCCGACCTGGCCAACAAGCCCGTCGGCACCGGCCCGTACGTGCTCGGCTCGTGGCGGCGCGGCGACTCAGTCCAGCTCGACGCCAACCCCTCCTACTGGGGCACGAAGCCGCCGCTGTCGTCGATCACACTGAAATACTTCAAGGACGCGACGGCGATGAACAACGCGCTGCTGACCGGCGGCATCGACGTCATCTCCAGCGTGCAGGCGCCCGAGTCGCTGCAGCAGTTCGCCGACCCCAACCGCTTCGAGGTGATCGAGGGCACCACCAACGGCGAGGTCGTGCTGTCGATGAACAACGCCCGCCCGCCGTTCGACGACAAGAAGGTCAGGCAGGCGGTCCGGCACGCCATCGACCACAAGGCGCTGCTCGACACCGCCTGGGCCGGGCGCGGCGGAATGATCGGCTCGATGGTGCCGCCCACCGACCCCTGGTACGAGGACCGCACCGGCGACTACCCCTACGATCCGGCCAAGGCCAAGCAACTGCTCGGCGGCAAGACGTACAACGTCAAGATGCGCATCCCCAACCTGCCGTACGCGGTGAGCAGCGCCCAGGTCGTCAAGTCGCAGCTGGCCCAGGTGGGCATCACGGCCGAGATCGAGCCGCTGGAGTTCCCCGCCCGCTGGCTGGACCAGGTGTTCACGAAGGGCGACTACGACCTGTCGATCATCAACCACGTCGAACCCCGCGACATGGGGATTTTCGCCGACAAATCGTATTACTTCGGTTACGACAATCCCGAGTTCGGCAAGCTCCTCGCCTCCGCCGACCGGGGCACCGAGCAGGAGCAGAGCGACGACCTCAAGCAGGCCGCCAAGCTCCTGTCCGAGGACGCCGCGGCCGACTGGCTCTTTCTCTTCCCCAACCTGATCGTGGCGAAGAAGGGCGTCACCGGCCTGCCGAAGAACGCCATCTCGGAGTCCTTCGACTTCACCGCACTCGCCAAACAGTGACGTTCTACCTGCTCAAGCGACTGGCCGTGCTGCTCGCCGGCATCGCGGTGGCCGCCGTGGTCGTGTTCGCGTTCATGTCGCTGCTGCCGGGCGACCCGGCCGAGATCGCGCTCGGCGTCAACGCCACGCCCGAGGCGGTGGCCGCGCTGCGCGAGCAGTTCGGCACCGACCGGCCGCCCGTCGTGCAGTTCCTCGACTGGTCGGGAGGGCTGCTCCAGGGCGACTTCGGCACCTCCTACGTGACCAGCTCGCCCATCGGCCCGCAGATCGGCGAGCGGCTCGGCGTGACGGCCGTGCTCGTGCTCGGCGGCATGGCCGTGGCGCTGGTCCTCGCGGTGCCGCTGGGCACGTTCGCCGCCGTGCACCACCGCGACCCGCTCGGCGCGCTGATCAGCGCGGCCAGCCAGGCCGGCATCGCCATCCCCGCGTTCCTGGCCGGCATCCTGCTGGTGTACGTGTTCGCGGTGCAGGCCCAGGCCCTGCCGTCCGGCGGCTACGTGCCGTTCGCTGACGACCCGGGGGAGTGGCTGCGCGGCCTGCTGCTGCCGTGGGCGTCGCTCGGGCTCGTCCAGGGCGCGGTGCTCACCCGCTACGTGCGCAGCGCCGTGCTCGACGTCATGCGGGAGGACTACCTGCGCACCGCCCGCGCCAAGGGGCGGGGCAGCACCGGCGCGCTGTGGCGGCACGGGCTGCGCAACGCCTCCGTCCCCGTGGTCACCGTGCTCGGCCTGCAACTGGCCACGCTGCTGATCGGCGCGGTCGTGGTCGAGCGGGTCTTCGTCATCCCCGGCCTCGGCGACCTGCTGCTGAACGGCGTCGCGGGGCGCGACCTGCTGCTCGTCCAGGGCGTGGTGATGGTGCTGGTGGCGGCCGTGCTGCTGATCAACTTCGTGGTGGACGTCGCCTACCACCTGCTCGACCCGAGGCTTCTGCGGTGAACCGGAGGACGCGATGAGGGGCAGGGCGAACGCCGGGCTGGTCAGCGGCGGCACGCTCGTCGGGCTCGTGGTGCTGACGGCGGTGGCCTCGTTCTTCTGGACGCCGCACGACCCGACGCTCGTGGACGCCGCGCAGAAACTGCGCGAGCCGGGCGGCGGCTACCTGATCGGGGCCGACAAGTTCGGCCGCGACACCTTCAGCCAGCTCATGGTCGGCGCGCGCACCACCCTCTACGTGGGCGTCGTGGCCGTCGGCATCGCCGCCGCGCTGGGCGTCCCCCTCGGCATGATCGCCGGGATGACGCCGCGCGGCTGGCTCTCCGAGCTGATCATGCGGGTCAACGACCTGGTCTTCGCCTTCCCCGCGCTGCTGCTCGCCGTCATGCTCGGCGCCGTCTACGGAGCCGGCACGCTGACCGCGATGATCGCGATCGGGGTGGCCACCGTGCCCGCGTTCGCCCGGGTGGCCCGCGCCGCCACCCTCCAGGTCATGGTGACCGACTACGTCCTGGCCGCCAGGGCGGCGGGGCGGCGGCGGCCGGCCATCGCCGTGCGGCACGTGCTGCCGAACATCGGCTCCATGCTGATCGTGCAGGCGTCGGTGTCGTTCGCGATCGCGATCCTCGCCGAGGCGGCGCTGTCGTTCCTCGGCTTCGGCACCCGCCCGCCCACGCCGTCGTGGGGCCGGATGTTGCAGGAGTCGCAGGAACTGCTGTTCTCCACCCCGCGCCTGGCGCTGTGGCCGGGCCTCGCGATCGCGCTGGCGGTGCTCGGCTTCAACCTGCTCGGCGACGGCCTGCGCGACCACCTGGACCCCAAGCTGAGGAGGGTCGAGGAGCGGTGAGCACGCTGAAGGTCGAAGGGCTGACCGTCCGGGCCGGGGCGCTGGAGCTCGTACACGAGGTGTCGTTCACCATCGCGCCCGGCGAGCGGGTCGGCCTCATCGGGGAGTCGGGGTCGGGCAAGTCGCTGACCGCGCTGTCGCTCATGGGCCTGCTCCCCGAGGAGGTCACCGCCTCGGGCACGGCCCGGCTGGGCGAACGTGACCTGGTCGGCGTGCCGGAGAGCCGGGTCAAGGACCTGCGCGGGCGCGAGGTGTCCATGGTCTTCCAGGAGCCCATGACCGCCCTCAACCCGCTCATGCGCGTCGGCAACCAGGTCGCCGAGGTCATGACGCTGCACGGCATGCCCCGCCACGAGGCCCGCGAACGCGCCGTCGCGCTGCTGGACCGCGTACGCCTCCCCGAGCCGGCACAGGTCGCCCGCGCGTACCCGCACCAGCTCTCCGGCGGCCAGCGGCAGCGCGTCATGCTCGCCATCGCCCTGGCCAACGGCCCCGGCCTGCTCATCTGCGACGAACCCACCACCGCGCTCGACGTCACCGTGCAGAAGCAGATGCTCGAACTGATCGCCGAGGTCGCGCCCGCGCTGCTGTTCATCACCCACGACCTCGCCGTCGTCGCCTCCGTCTGCGAACGGGTCCTGGTCATGTACGGTGGCCGCGTCGTCGAGAGCGGCCCCATCCGCGAGGTCTTCACCCGCCCCCGCCACCGCTACACCGAAGGGCTGCTGGCCGCCTCCAGGCTCACGCCGCGCGGCACCCGGCTGCCCACCATCCAGGGCAGCGTCCCCGCGGCGGGCCGCTTCCCCGGCGGCTGCGTGTTCAGGAACCGCTGCCCGCACGCCACCCCCACGTGCGAGGCGGCGCCGGCGCTGACAGGAGAGGGACATGCCTTCGCATGCTGGCACCCCGCTGATTGAGGCGAGCGGCCTCAACCGCGTCTACCACCGGCCCCGCACCTCGCTCACCCGGCCGGGTGCCGCCGTCCACGCGCTGCGCGACGTGTCGCTGACGATCCGGCGCGGCGAGCGGTTCGGCATCGTCGGCGAGTCCGGCTCGGGCAAGTCCACGCTCCTGCGCCTGCTGTGCGCGCTCGACCGGCCCACCAGCGGCTCCATCCGTTTCGACGGGCAGGAGATCGCCGGCCTGCCGGAGAAACGGCTGCGGTTCCTGCGCGAGAACCTCCAGATCGTCTTCCAGGACCCGATGAGCTCGCTCGACCCCCGCATGCGCGTACGCGACCTCGTCGCCGAGCCGCTCGTCGCCCTCGGCCTGCCGGCCGGCGACCGCGTGAAGGAACTGCTGGCCGAGGTCGGGCTTCCGCCCGAGGCCGCCGACCGCTACCCGCACCAGTTCTCCGGCGGGCAGCGGCAGCGCATCGCCATCGCCCGCGCGCTCGCGCCCCGGCCGAAGGTGCTGGTCGCCGACGAGCCGGTCAGCGCGCTTGACGTGTCCGTACGCGGGCAGATCCTCAACCTGCTCGCCGACCTCGTCGACGACCTGGGCCTCACGCTCGTCTTCGTCTCGCACGACCTGTCCGTGGTGCGGCACGTGTGCGAGACGGTCGCGGTCATGAACGCGGGCGAGATCGTGGAGGCCGGTTCCGTGGACGAGGTCTGGGAGGCGCCCGCCCATCCGTACACGCAGGAGTTGCTGCGGGCCGTACCGACATTGGAGGGTTTGTGGTGATCAAGGTCGACGCCGACGGTGTGGTGGAGTTCACGCAGGCGCTGGTGCGGATCCCCAGCACCAACGACCCGGCGCGCGGCCGCGACGAGCGGCCCGCCGCCGAGCTCGTCGCGGCGAAGATGCGCGAGTGGGGCTGGGAGCCGGTCGTGTACGAGGCCGCGCCGGGACGGCCCAACGTCGTGGCGGTCGTCGAGGGTGGCGGCGGCGACGGGCCGACCCTGATGTTCGAGGGCCACACCGACGTGGTGACCGAGGGCGACCTGTCCACCTGGACCGTCGACCCGTTCGGCGGCGAGATCCGCGACGGGCGGCTGTGGGGGCGGGGCAGCGCCGACATGAAGTCCGGGCTGGCCGCCACCCTGTACGCCACCCGCGCCCTGCAACTCGCTGGACCGTTCCCCGGCCGGATCAAGGTGTGCGCGCTGGCCGACGAGGAGGGCCTCATGCTCGGCGCCCACCACTTCGTCTCCGAGGGCCTGGCCGCCGACGTGGACGGCGCGATCGTCGCCGAGCCCGAGGCGGGCGAGATCTGCGCCGTCGCCAAGGGCGCCCTGCGGCTGCGCGCCGACCTCACCGGCAAGATGGCCCACGGCGCGATGCC
This sequence comes from Nonomuraea mesophila, assembly GCF_004352805.1. Taxonomy (NCBI): domain Bacteria; kingdom Bacillati; phylum Actinomycetota; class Actinomycetes; order Streptosporangiales; family Streptosporangiaceae; genus Nonomuraea; species Nonomuraea mesophila. Next base: position 24,726 of record NZ_SMLD01000092.1, on the reverse strand, counting down.
GCAGCACGGCCGCAACCCCATCCAGGCCGTGGGTGAGCTGCTCGCCGGCCTGCGGGCCCTGCAGGACGAGCTGCAGACGCTGCACCCGGCGCACGAGCACCTCGGCGAGGTGTACGTGACGCCGACCGTGCTGCGGGCCGGGTCCGAGGAACAGGTCAACGTCATCCCCGCCGTGGCCTCCGTCTTCATCGACGTGCGGACCATCCCCGGGGTCGACCACCAGGTCGTCGCCGAGCGGGTGGCGGCGCTCGCCGGCCGCGACGGGATCACCGCCGAGGTGGTGACGCTGGTGGACCGCCCGCCGGTCGACGTGCCCGTCTCCGACCCGGTGGTGGCCGCGCTGGCCGCCGCGCACCGCACCGTGACCGGGCGCGAACCGGTGTACGGCGGTGTGCCCGGCTCGACCGACGGCACCGTGCTGACCCACTGGGGCGGCATCCCCTCCGTCGTCTACGGGCCGGGCGGCAAGTGGATCGCCCACCAGTCGGACGAGTTCGTCGAGGTCGCCGAGATCGTCCGGTGCACCGAGGTGTTCGCCGAGGCCGCCCGCCGGTTCCTGACCGGGGACCACTGATGCGTGCCGGCCCCGCCAACTCCCTGGTGGACGTCCCCGGCCTGCGCGTCGGCCACGCGCAGCGGACCGGCGGCGGGCACCGCAGCGGCACCACCGTGGTCGTGGCGCCCGCCGGGGGAGCGGTGGCCGGGGTCGACGTACGCGGGGCCGCGCCGGGGACCAGGGAGACGGAACTGCTCGACCCGCGCAACCTCGTGGAGCGGGTGCACGCCGTGGTGCTGTCGGGAGGGAGCGTGTTCGGGCTCGGGGCGGCGTGCGGGGTCGTGGACCGGCTCGCCGACGCGGGCATCGGATATCCGGTGGAGGGCGGTGCCGTACCGATCGTTCCGGCGGCCGTCATCTTCGACCTCGGCCGGGGCGGCACGTTCCGCGCCGTCCCCGACGCCGCCCTGGGCGCCGCGGCGTACGACGCCGCCCTCACCCCTTCGCCCGAGCCGCTCAGCCCGAACTCTCCCCGGACCCCCGCCGCCACGTCCGCCGCTGGTGGCGTGTCCGCGTCCGGCGGGGTGGCGTGGACGACGGCGCCGGCGAGCGCGAACGTCCGCCCGGCTCCCGGCCACGACCTGCTGCAGGACGCCCTGGAGGCGGTGGCCGACGTGTTCAGCCGCGCGGTGGCGCACGCCGTCCTCGCCGCGACCGGCCGCGAGGGTGCGCCCGCCTACCTCGACGTGTTTCCCAGCGCCCTACGGAAAGAGCCATGAGCATCGAGCAAGCCTGGCCCAGCGGACTGCCCATCGGCGACGGATGGACCGAGACCGCGGCCACCACCGACGTGATCTTCCCCTACGACGGAAGCCGGGTCGCCGCGGCCCCGCTGGGCACGGCGGCGCACGCCCGGCAGGCGCTCGACGCGGCGCTGGCCGTCGCCCCCGCCATGGCGGGGCTGCCCTCGCACGCCCGGCGTGCCGCGCTCACGCACGCCCACGACGCGCTGGAGGCGGCCCGCGAGGAGTTCGAGCGGCTGCTCGTCCTGGAAACCGGCAAGCCGCTGGCCGACTGCAAGGTCGAGGTCGCGCGGACGCTGGTCACGCTGGCCACGGCCGCCGAGGAGGTCGCCCGGCTGCACGGCGAGACCGTGCCGCTCGACCTGCTGCCGTCGGGGGAGGGGCTGATCGGGTTCTGGACGCGCCGGCCGATCGGCGTGGTCGTCGGGATCACCGGCTTCAACTACCCGCTGCTCCTCGCCGCCCACAAGATCGCCCCTGCCGTGGCCGCCGGCTGCCCCGTGATCGTCAAGCCGGCGCCCGCGACCCCGCTGGCCACGCTCTGGCTGGTCCATCTGCTGCGCTCGGCCGGCGCGCTGCCTCCGGCCGCCGTGCAGCTCGTCACCGGGGACGTCGAGGTGGGCAGGACCCTGGTGGAGGACCGGCGGATCGGCGCGGTCTCGTTCACCGGCTCGGCCGCGGCCGGTCACGCCATCGCGCGCGGCGCCGCCCCCACCAAGGTGCTGCTGGAGCTCGGCTCCAACGCGGCGCTCGTGGTGGCGGCCGACGCCGACCTGGAGGCCGCCGCCGACGCTGCCGTGCGCGGCGGCTACTACGCCTCCGGTCAGGCGTGCATCTCGGTGCAGCGGGTGCTGGTCGAGGAGCCCGTACGCGACCGGTTCCTCGCCCTGCTGGCCGAGCGCGTCAAGAGCGTCACCGTCGGCGACCCCCGGCTGCCGGGCACCCGCGTCGCCCCGCTCATCGACGAGGCCGCCACCGACCGCGTGCTCGCGTGGATCTCCGGCTCGGGGGTGGAGCCCATCACCGGCGGGCACCGCGTCGGCCGCGCTCTGGCGCCCACCGTGCTCGCCGACGTCCCCGACGGTGCCGCCGCCTGGGACGAGGAGATCTTCGGCCCGGTGGTGTGCGTGCGTACCGTGCCCGACCTCGACGCCGCCTTCGCCGCGGTCAACGCCTCACGGTACGGCCTGCACGCGGCGGTCTACACCCGGTCGCTGGCCACGGCGTTCGCGGCCATCGAGCGCATCGAGGCCGGGGGAGTGGTGGTCAACGACGTGCCCGGCTTCAGGGCGGACAACATGCCGTACGGCGGCGTGAAGGACTCGGGCGCCGGCCGCGAGGGCCCGAGGTTCGCGATCGAGGAGCTGACCGTCACCAGGATGGCCATCATCCGGCCGCAGGCGTGACCCGCGTCCGCCGCCTCCGGTAGGTGGCGTAGGCGGCGCCGCACAGAAGCGCCAGCAGCAACGTGGTCGGCAGCCCCGTGAACGGGCCGGCCGTGGCGGGCTCTCCGAGGAGCGGGCTCGCCTGCGGCTGGGAGAGCAGGACGATGGCGAGCGGCGGCGTGCCCTGCCCGGGGGCGGTCACCACGAAGACATGGCTCGCCAGCCAGAGCGGCGTCGCGTGGAAGGCCAGGGCCGCCCACAGGCTGCCGCCCATCAGCGTGAGCAGCGCCGCCAGCACCGACCAGAGCACCAGGTTGGCGGCCAGCACCCAGGTGAAGCGGTGCAGCGGGAAGATCAGCATCAGCGGGCCGGCGAAGTGGAACAGCGCGAACGCACCCGACGAGATCGCGATGCCCGCCGGCGCCCCCCAGCGCGCGGTGGCGCTGCGCAGGATCCAGCCCCGGTAGAGGATCTCCTCGATCGAGATCATCACGATCCTGCTCAGGTAGAACGCCGGAAGCAGGTACGCCAGTGCGGCCACCGGCACGCCCGGGGCGGCCATCGTGCCGTCCACCCCCAGGTTCCCGATGGCGGCCTGCAGCGCCAGCCACCCCGCGATGAACGCCACTCCCAGGCCGAAGCCGGCCGCGTGCTGCTTCCAGGCGAGCCGGCCCCAGGTGAGGCCGAGCGATGCGGCGAAGGGCCGTCGCTCGTAGAACCGTACCCAGGCCCACAGCAGCAGGAAGATGGGCGCGTGCCCGATCACTTGCTGCAGCACCGCGAAGACGGCGATGAGCGGCGGTGACGGCCGCGTCCCCGCCAGCGCGGCCCCCAGCGTCTGGTACAGGAGCAGGCCCCCGAGCAGGCCCGCCGCGTAGATCAGCTGCGCCAGCAGAACGGTGAGCAGGGGATGGGTGTCACGTCCGGTGCCGGAGCCGTCAACGGTGCGGGTGACGGAGGGAAGAGTCATGTCGCCGAACGTAGTCACGGGCCGCGCGAGGCGAATCCCGCCGCAGACCTGTCCGGGTACGACCGTGGACCATGTCGCAGGTCATGTTCCCCTGTCCGCCCGGGGAGCGTCGCCCGTCCTGGTGTTAGCGTGTGGGCGTGGCTGGAGGTGATCGCTGGACCCACGGCACCGACACGCGGGCCCCCTACGTGCTGACCGCGCTGTTCGCCTTCGCGAGTCTGGTGTTGTTGTGGAGCACGCTGTACGTCGCCGTGGAGGGCGAGGCGACGTGGCTGTTCGCCGTGCCTCCCGTGGCGCTGCTGCTCCTGTGGCCCTTTCTGCACTGGAACCGCGGCGCCTCGCCGGGCCGCAAGGCGGTCAGCCTGCTGTTCATGTCGGCCGCGTTCGCAGGTGTGGCCGCCGGCAGCGGCGTGTCGAGCATCCCGCTGATCGCTGTCACGATCGTGCACGCCGTCTGCGTGTTCGGCGCCCCTGGGGGCGCCGGGTTCAGCGCGGTGCTGGTCGCGGGCTCGTTCGCCGGAGGGCTGCTCGTACGCGGCGCCGACAGGGCCGGGTGGACGGTCGCGGAGACGGTCGTGATCGCGGCGTTCGCCGTCCTGGCGCTCGTCACCGCGCGCACCCTGCTCGACGCGCGGCAGCGCGCCCGCGAGACCGAACGCCTGCTCGGCGAGCTCAGCGAAGCGCACGCGGAGCTCGGTCGCTACGCCGCCCGGGTGCGCGAGCTGACCGTGGCCGAGGAACGCGCCCGCATGTCACGGGAGATGCACGACTCCGTCGGCCACTACCTGACCGTGATCAATCTCGGCCTGGAGAACGCCCAGCGTTACCGGGAGACCCGGCCCGACGACGGGTGGGCGGAGGTGCGACAGGCCCAGCGGCTCACCATGGAGGCGCTGGCCGACACCAGGCGCTGGGTGCGGGCGCTGAAGCCGCTCGCCCTCGAAGGGCGGGCCGGTCCCGCGGCCATGGCGGAGCTGGCCAGGTCGTTCGAGGGGACGGGCATCGAGGTCACGTTCCGCGCGGTGGGGGCCGGGTTCGCGCTCGGCGAGGAGTCCGAGCTGGCCCTCTACCGCACGCTGCAGGAGGGCCTGACGAACGCGGCACGCCACTCGGGCGGGCGCAAGGTCGAGGTCGTGCTGGCGTCCTCGCACGACGGGGTCACGCTGTCCATCACCGACGACGGCCGTGCGGCCCCCGCCCCCGACGGCGGTGGCGGCGAGGGGCGCGGTCAGGGTGTGGTGGGCGGTGAGCGTGGGCTCGCGGGGCTGCGTCACCGGATCGGAGCGCTCGGCGGCACACTCACCGCCGGAGCCGCGCCCGGCGGCGGGTTCGTGCTGCGCGCGAGCCTGCCCACGCGAGCGGAGGTGGGCGTGTGACCGTGCGGGTGCTGATCGTGGACGACCAGGTCCTCATGCGCGAAGGGCTGCGCAAGCTGCTGGAGATCGAGGAGGGCATCGAGGTGGTGGGCGAGGCCGCCGACGGCGTCGCCGCGCTCGACCTGCTCGACACGGCCAGGCCCGACGTGGCGCTGGTCGACGCCCGGATGCCCCGGATGGACGGCATCGAGCTGATCGCCCGGCTCGACGTGCCGGCGATCATCCTCACCACGTTCGACGACGACGACTACATCTTCGGCGGCCTGCGCGCCGGCGCCCGCGGCTACCTACTGAAGGACACCCCGCCGCACGAGCTGGTGGCGGCCATCCGCAAGGCGGCACGAGGGGAGACCGTGCTCGGCGGGGTGGCGGCGGAGCGCGTGGTCGCCGAACTGCAGCGGGCGCCCGCCGTCCGCGACCTCGCCGAGGAGCTGTCCGAGCGGGAGCGCGAGGTGGCCGTGCTGGTGGGCCAGGGGGCGACCAACCGTGAGATCGCCAGGCGGCTGTTCATCACCGAGGGCACGGTGAAGAACCACATCTCCAGCATTCTGCGCAAACTTCGCCTGCGCGACCGCACCCAGCTCGCCCTCCACATCGCCAGATCGTCCTGACCCCTCGCCCGAGCGCCGGGACGGTGGCGCGGGTCAGCTCGGGGGGTCGAACGCGGGTCAGCTCGGGGGGTCGAAGCGGCCGTCCACGGCGGTCCAGCCGCCGTCCACGTACAGGACCGAGCCGGTGACGAAGCTGGCCGCGTCGCCCGCCAGGTAGACCACCGCGCCGGCCATCTCCTCGGGCGCCGCCCACCGGCCGAGGGCGCTCTTGGCGGCGTACGCGTCGTACCAGCCCGGGTCTTTCTTGATCTGCTCCGTCAGCGGCGTCTCCACCACGCCGGGCGCGATCGCGTTCACCCGCACCCCGTGCGGCCCGAACTCGGCCGCGGCGGTCCGCAGCAGCTGCACCAGCCCGGCCTTGGTGGCGGAGTAGACGCTCTGCCCCGGCTCGGTGACGGACGCCCGGATCGAGGCGAACCCGATGATCGAGCCGCGCCCCCGCTCCACCATGCCCGCTCCGAACGCCCGCACCACGTCGAACGAGCCCCGCAGGTTCAGCCCCACCACCCGGTCGAACTCCTCGCCGGTGTAGTCGAGCAGCCGTTTGCGCACGTTGGTCGCGGCGGTGAACACGAGGATGTCGGCGGGCTCCTCGGCGGCGAGGCGGTGTACGGCCGCGGGGTCCAGCACGTCGACCAGCCGCGCACGGCCCCCGCACCGCCCGGCGGTCTCCTCGGCCGCGGCCAGGTCACGGTCGGCGCACACCACGGACGCCCCGTGCGCGGCCAGCGCCAGCGCCGCCTCCCTGCCGATGCCGCTTCCCGCCCCGATCACCACGGCCCGCCGCCCGTCCAGGCGGAACAGCGCGTCATATCTCATAGGGGGCACCCTAGCGACTGGTCAGACCAGTGCACCAGGTGCGTGGACAGTTCCTGTGCCCGACGGGATGCCGTACGCGTGAAAGATCTGCCGAAAGGCAGACGCGGAGCCGCGCCGCCCCCGGCGACGATCTCCTTCATGAACATCGTCCTCAAAGGCGCCATCGGGGCGCTCGCCCTGCTGCCGATCGCGCCCGCGGCAGAGGCCAAACCTCCGGCACTGGCCTGGCACGACTGCGCCGACGGGCTGGAGTGCGCCCGGATGGAGGTGCCGGCCGACTGGGCCGTCCCGTCGCGGGAGAAGATCACTGTGGGCCTGGCCAAACTGCCCGCCCGGGACCAGGCCCGTAAGAAGGGGGTGCTGCTGGTCAACACCGGCGGCCCCGGCGAGCAGATCCCGATCCTGCGTCAGGGCAAGAAGTACTTCGCGGATCTGACCGAATGGTTCGACGTGGTCATCTTCGACCCCCGGGGGTTCGGGTCGTCCAGCCGCATCGACTGCCCCATCCCCGCGCCCTCCGCCACCGAGTGGGTATTTCCGAATAAATCCGCGTACAACGCCTATGCGGCGAAGAATCGCAGCTTCGGGCAGGCGTGCGCCAAGGCCGCCGGCCCCCTGAACGGCAACCTCAACTCCTGGCAGATCGCCCACGACATGGACGCCATCAGGGCCATCCTCGGCCAGAAGCGGCTGACCTACCTGGGCAACTCCCACGGCACCGCCCTCGCCCAGGCCTACGCCGAGCTGTTCCCGCGCAAGGTCGGCCGGATGTACCTGGACAGCGTCATCGACCACACCACCACGTCGCTCCGCACGTGGCTGGAGCGGCGGGCGAAGGTCCTGGAACGCAACTTCGGCCGCTTCGCCGCCTGGTGCCAGAGCACCGCGACGTGCGCCCTGCACGGCAGGGACGTCACCGCCGTGTGGGACGAGGTGATCGCCACGGCACGCCGCCGGCCCATCCCCGCGCCGGGCGCCGGACCCGATGTGACGATCAACGACACCCAGATCGTCTCCCGCTTCCACGTCAGCAACGAGGCGGCGTGGGAGCGCCTCGCCGGAGGGCTGGCGCAGGCGGCCTCGGGCGACGCGTCGTTCTTCGCCAAGGTGGAAGGGGTTCCGGATCCCGACCTGTCGCGCGTCTTCCTCTGCGCCGACTTCCCCTATCCCGGCTACGACAGGCTGAAGAGGCTGGAGACCGCGCTGCGCCGCGACACGCGACACATCGGCTGGCGCACGGTGTGGCCGATGGCCTATCACTGCGCCGGCCTGCCGCCCACAAGGACGTGGGCTCCCCGTCCCATCAAGGCCGCCGGACTGCCGCCCGTGCTGATCGCCAACGGCGAGCACGACGACAACACCCCGCCGGGCGACGGGCGTCGTCTGGCCTCGGTGCTCCCGGGCGCCCGCTACCTGCCGGCGGTGGGCGGGCACGCCCTCTACCTCACCGGTCATCCCTGCGTGCGCGAACACGTGCACCGCTACCTGACGACCGGCGCGATGCCACCCAGGGGCGCCTCCTGCGGCCCGGCGACATAACCTTGGCCGTCATGGACCGTCGTACCCTGACCAGGGAGGGCCTGCTGGTGCTGGCCGCCACGGCCCTGCTGATCGGGCTGACCCTGCTCGACGGCGGGCCGCCGTGGCCCGCGTGGCCCTTCCTGACCGGTCTGAGCCTCGCCGCTGCTCTGGTGCTGACGCTGCGGACGCGGTTCCCGCTGGCGGGGGCGCTGCTGGCGGTCGCGGTGGTGCCGCTCGGCCTGCAAGTGCCCGGCTGGCCGGGGCGGCTGGTCACGATGGCCATGTTCGGCGCGGCGGCCTTTCACCTGCCGCGCCGGCTGGGGCTCGTCGCGGGGCTGTCGGTCGCGTGGACGGTCGGCTACGCGCTGCTCCTCCCGGCCGGTCTGTCGGGGGTCTCGATCGTGACCGACCTGGTCGTCATGGGCGCCGCACCCGTCGCCGTCGGTCACGCGCTGCGGCTGCGCGGCGAGCGCGCCCGCCAGGCGGCGCTGCTCGACCGCGCCGAGGCCGGGCGGGCCATGGCCGAGGAACGCGCCGGCCTCGCACGTGACGTGCACGACAGCGTCGGCCACCACCTCACCGCGATCCGTCTGCAGGCGACGGCCACCCGCAGGGCGCTGCGCGGCGCGGAACCGGCCGCCGACAGAGCTCTGGGCACCATCGCGGACCTGTCCTCCTCCGCCCTGGCGGAGGTGCGCGCCCTGCTCGACACCCTGCGTGACGAACCCGCGGCCCCTGGGCGGCGCCCGGCGGCGATCGAGGACCTGGCGGCGATCGAGGGCCTGGCCCGGCGGCTGTCGGCGCCCGGCCTGAACATCTCCGTGCATCGCGCCGGCTCCTCCGCGCCGCTGCCGCCCGGCGTCGGCGGCACCGTCTACCGCGTGGTCCAGGAGGCGCTCACCAACGCCGTACGCCACTCGGGCGCCACCGACGTGCAGGTGCGGATCCGGCGCGGCCGGGTGCGCGTGGCGGTCACGATCGCCGACAACGGCCCGCCAGGGTTCGCCGCGGGAGCGGAAGGGCGCGGGCTCAGGGGCATGCGCGAACGGGTGCTCCAGCACGGCGGCACACTCCAGGCCGGCCCCGGCAGGACACGCGGCTGGCTCGTGGAGGCCACCGTGCCGGCTGAGGAGAGCACGGGATGACGATTCGCGTGGTGATCGCCGACGACCAGCCCGCCGTGCGCGACGCACTGCGCCTGACGCTCGACGGGGAGCCCGACATCGAGGTGGTGGGCGAGGCCGCCGACGGCGACGAGGCCGTGCGCCAGGCGCTGTGGCGGCGGCCCGACGTGGTGGTGATGGACCTGCGCATGCCGTTCGTGGACGGCATCGCCGCGATCCGGCGGCTCTCCGCCGTAGAGACGCCACCCAGGGTGCTCGCGCTGACCACCTTCGACACCGACGAGTACCTCTTCGGCGCCCTCCAGACGGGGGCGTCGGGCTTCCTGCTCAAGGACAGCGATCCCGAGCTGCTGCTGCGGGCGGTACGCGCCCTGCACCGCGGACAGGGGCTGGTGGACCCGCAGGTCACCACGCGGCTGATCCGACGCTTCGCCATGCTGTCGCCGGCGCCTCCCACGGGTGCGCTCGAGCTGCTCACCGCCCGCGAGCGCGAGGTGCTCGAATGCCTCGCCGCCGGGCTGAGCAACGCGGAGATCGCCAGGACACTGACCGTCGAGGAGGGCACGGTCAAGACGCACGTCGCCCGGATCCTGCACAAACTCGGGGTGCGAACCCGGGTGCACGCGGTCATCTACGCCTACGAGCACGGGCTCGTGCCGTGAGCCCGCCGGCCGGGCAACATCGGCTCCACGCCCCGCGCCGTGACGCCGTGGTGGCTCAGGCGCGGGCCGCCTCCCAGTCGGAGCGCAGCAGCTCGTACTCCACGTCGCCCTCGTCGGAGCCCTCGATGACCTCGGGCCAGTCTCCGAAGAACGTTCGGACGAATCTCAGCCCGCACTTCTCCATGACCCGCCGCGAGCCGAGGTTCACGGTCATCGTCTGGGCGAACACCCGGCGGGCGCCCAACTCCTCGAACGCCTTGCGGATCAGCGCCAGCGAGCCCTCGGTCGCGTACCCCTGACCCCAGGCCGACTTGTGCAGCCGGTAGCCCAGCTCGGGCTCGTCGGCGGGCCCGCCCTTGGGCGCGCGCAGGTGGAACCAACCGATGAACGCCCCCGACCGCTTCTCCACGGCGGCGAAGAACCCCGACGCGATGAACGCGGGCAGCGTCTCACCGACGATCACCTCGCGCGGCGTCGGCCGGCCGCCGTTGAGGTAGCGCATAACGTGAGGGTCGTTGTCGAGGGCGAAGAGGTGGTCGGCGTCCGACTCGGTGAAGGGGCGCAGGACCAGCCGCTCGGTCTCCAGGTAAACGTGCACGGGGAAACCGTAACCAGCCGGCTCGCGCGGGCTCGACCGGTTTTTCGGCGCCGACGCGGAGTATCGTTCTCCGCTACCTCTCTCGGAGCTCGCGTCGGTGCACATGCGTCACAGGCTGAACCCCGGGATTCATCCCGGGGAGCGCGTCAATGAGAGGGAGACGGCATTGCTGATCGGCCAGAGCTTCGACATCGCGGGGGAGCTGCGGGTCCGGCGGCTCGGGCACGGCGCCGGCATGCTCACCGGGCGCGGCCACTGGGGGCCGCGGATGGAGCCCGGGGAGGCGGTGGGGGGCTGCGCCGTGCCGTCGAGCTCGGCGTCACGCTCATCGACACGGCCGACAACTACGGACCAGGCCCGGCGGAGGAGCTGGTGGCGCGGGCGCTGCACCCGTACTCCGGCGGGCTGGTGCTGGCGACGAAGGGCGGCGTCGTCCGCACGGGGCCGAACCCGTCGCTGCACCGATCGCCGGTCATGCTGCCCACACCCGGCACGGGCTCCCTCGCTCACTTGGAGGACAATCTCGGCGCGGCGGACGTCTCGCTGACCGCCGACGATCTGGCCGCCCTCGACCGGCTGGCCGCATGACGGTCACCGTGCTCGGGGTGCGGGGAACGGATTCTGTAAGGCGGCTTGCGGAATTTTTGTAAGGGGGCTTACGATCTGCGGATGATCGACACGGAACGGCCCGCGTACGACGAACTCGTGGCCCGCCTCGGCGTGCCGCTCGGCGTGGAGGACGCCCGCGCCCGCTGGGGTTCGCTCGTGCGGGACGCCAGGAACGGCGCCACCACGCTGATCACCCGCGAGCGCTGGGAGTGGGCCGCGCTGGTGCCGCTGTCCGCGGTGCCCGGGCTGCTGAGCGGCCTGCCGCTGGTGCCGCTGTCGACGGCCCGGGGCAAGCTCGGCGATCTCGTACGCCAGGTCGCGCATCCGTACGAGCAAGAGCCGGTGCTGCTGTCGCGGCACCGCAAGCCCGTGGCCGCTCTGGTCGCCGCCGCGACCCTGGCCGACGGGCCCGCTCCTCGCGAGCTGCCTACCGCCGAGGTGATGCTGCTCGGTGGCGGCACCGTCGTTCTCGCGCTCGACGCGCACGGCCGGATCACCGCCAGCGTGCGCGACCAGGAGGGCGCCGAGGTCGCGCTCGGCACGGGCGACAGCATCGGGCAGGCCCTCGACGCCCTGGAGAACGGCTGATCAAGCCGGTTGGACCACCGCGTCGGGCCCGGGGAAGATGAGGTGCTCGCCGCCGTCCTCGAACCTGACGACGTAGGGCGGAGTGCCGTCAGGGCCGCGGACCTCGATGATCTCGCCCTTCCTGTCTCCCTGGCCCACGACATGACCATGGACGATCAGCACGTCGCCGACGCTTGCCTGCATGGTGACTCCCCTCGGCCGGCTCTGATGGCTCACCCCCACACTGCACCAGGCGCGCCGCCGCGCAAAGACGACTGGCCGTGCGGGCGGGCGGGTCAGCGTGCGAGTTCCTCCACGATGCCCGTGAAACCCTCGTCGCCGCGGCCGTCGGCGATGCGCCGGTCGACGAACGTCAGGAGGTCTTCGAGCTGGGCGGTGCCGAGCTTGGCGGAGGCACGCAGCCGGACGAGGTGCTCCAGCACCGGCGCGTGCTCGGCGAGGGAGGCCGGGCCGCGCGGGTAGGCGCGGTCGCGGACCTCGCGGGCCGTCTCCTCGGCCGCCGCGACGACATACCCCATCTGCTTGGCCGCGAACGGCGCGAACGTCTCCGGCGCGACGTCTCCGCGCCCGCCGGCCAGCGCGAGGGCGTTCAGGTAGGCGAACGTGGTGTCGTACCAGAGGCCGAGCAGCGCGAGGTCGTACAGTCCGGCCTGGCCGGGGTCCTCGCCGACGTGGTGGACCGTCCCGAGCCGCTCCAGCGCCGGGCGGCAGCCCGCGAACACCCGCGCCGGGCCGCTGTGGAAGAGCGTGGCGTCCGGGGTGCCGATGTCCGCGGGGCTCGCCTGGATGACGGCGCCGAGGTGGGCGGCGCCGTGATCGCCGACCGTGGCGGCGGTCTCGCGGGCCTCGTCGGGGGTGCCGGTGGTGAAGTCGACCACCGTACGCCCGGCCGCGGCGGCGCCGCCGGCGGCCAGCACCTCCATGACCGCGTCGTGGCCGGTCAGGCAGAGGACCACGAGGTCGCTCGCGGCCATCGCGTCGGCGACCGTGGCCGCGTGCCGCGCCCCGCTCGCCACGAGAGGGGCTGCCTTCGCGGGGGAGCGGTTCCATACCGTGGTCGTGTGCCCGTGCTCCAGGAACGTACGGGCCAGGGCGCCGCCCATGGCGCCAAGGCCGAGCACCGTCACGGGGAGATCGTTCATCGGAGAGCCTCCTTATAACATTACGGGTCGTAACGTAACATAAGAGCTAGACTCGGAACCGTGCAACCACGTCAGGAAGGGCGGGGCCCCAGTGCGGGCCCCACTGCGGCCCCCAGTGCGGCCCCCAGTGCGGCTTCCCGTGCGGGCCGCCCGCGTGACCCGCAGATCGGCCGTACGGTGCTGGACGCGACGCTCGCCGTGCTCGACGAGGCCGGCTACGCCCGGCTCACGATCGAGGAGGTCGCACGCCGCGCGGGCGCGACCAAGCCGGCGATCTACCGCCGCTGGCCCGACCGGCGGCGCCTCGTCCTGGCCGCGCTGGCGACCAGGCTCGGCACCGCCCGCACGCCCGACACCGGCTGCACGCTCTGCGATCTCAACGAGGGCATCAACGTCTTCGTCGCGGCGTTCCGCCGGATCAGGCCCGACGTGCTGGGGCCGCTGTTCGCCGACTGCGCGGCCGAGCCGGAGACGCGCGAGACGTTCATGACGACCTTGTTCGACCCGCCGAGGGCGGCGGTGGCCGAGATGATCGAGCGCGCGGTGGCGCGCGGCGACCTGCGCGCCGACCTCGACCGCGATCTCGTGCTCGACCTGCTGGGCTCGCTGGTGCACTACCGGGCGTTGTTCGGGCACGCGCCGATCGCGGCGGAGCAGGTCGAGAGCGCCGTCGCGACGGTCCTCGGCGGCATCGCCACCGACTACCCGGCCCTGCTGGCGCACAGCCGCCAGGTCATGGGCGATCCCCGTACGCACACCGCCCACGGATAGCCCCTTCGTCCGTGTCGCCTCGGGCATCCGGCGCCCGGGGCGTCGTCGTGCTGTCCCGAGGGGCCGGGCCGATTTTCCTTCCTGGGGTTCTCCCAGTATACCTAGGAGGCCTAGGTTTTATCCTAGGAGTCCTAGGAGAGTCGCTTCCGGGCGACCGGTCGACCGCGAGAAGGAGTTTCCGTCATGACAGGCCCGGTGACCGGCAAGCTACGTGTCAACGGCGCGAGCCTGCACTACGAGGTGCGGGGACAGGGTCCGCTCCTGCTGCTCATCCCCGGCGGGTCGGGCGGCGCGGCGTCGTTCGACGCCGTCGCGGGAGCCCTGGCCGAGCACTACACGGTCGCGACGTACGACCCGCGCGGCATGGCCCGGAGCACGCTCGACGATCCCGAGGCCGAACAGCGGGTGGCCGAGCACGCCGGCGACGCGCTGCGGCTGCTGGATCTGCTGTCGCCCGGGGAGCCCGCCCGCGTCTTCGGCGCCAGCTCCGGTGCGATCGTCTCCCTGCACCTGCTCACCGCGCATCCCTCGCGCGTCGAACGCGTCGTCGCGCACGAGCCGCCGGTCGTGGAGGTCCTGCCCGACGCCGCCGAGCATCGTGCGCTGATCGCGCGTGTGCGGGAGACGTTCGAGAAGGAGGGGGCCATGCCGGCGATGGCGGTGTTCGCGGCGGGGCTGCGCAAGGACGGCGCCGAGGGGGCCGCGCCTGCCCCGCCGGCGCAGACGCAGCTCCCGCCGCAGGCAGCGGCGCGGGCCGAGCAGACGATGGCGGGCCTGCCGTACTTCGTCGGGCGTATCGTCCCCGCCTTCATGTCGTACGCCCCCGACGTCGACCGTCTGGCGGCGTTGTCGGACCGGCTCGTGCTCGCGTGCGGCCAGGACTCGCGCGGCGAACTGCCCTACCGCCCCGCCGCCTACCTGGCCGGGCGGTTCGGCGCCGAGCTCGTCCATTTCCCCGGCGGGCACATCGGCCTGACCACGCACCCGGCCGAGTTCGGCGAGCTCCTTCTGAAGACCTTGCGCGCCTGAACCGCGAACGCGCCAGCCGACGGCGATCACACCGACCGAGCATGAGAGACACACCATGACAAACCCGCATGAGACGACAACGACCATCATCGACGGCCCCGCCGGTCGCCTCGCCGTGACCGACCACGGGCACGGGCCCGACGTCGTGCTGATCCACGGCGCCAACCGTTCCTCCCTGGACTGGGAGCGCCGCTGCGCCGCCGGCTCACGGGTAGACAACAGATTGCCCTTATGTCTTAACAAAGCGTTGACATGCCGTTCATCTGAGGGATAGAAAGCATTAACCATTCAGACAGGGCGGAGGCGGGCACCGCATGATCGGCCGGACCGAGCTGCTTTCGGTGGCGACCACCCTGCCGGAGCCGGCGTTCGACCTGCACTACCTGCACTATCCGCTCGACGTCCCTGACGGGGTGGGCGAGCTGGAGCTGGTGCTGGAGTACGACAAGATCGTCGACGTCGTGCAGATCTACGCGGTGCTGCTGGAGCCCGACGGTGCGTTCCGCGGCCACGTCCAGTGCCCGGGAGGTCCGGGGCCGCGCCGGCTGGTGATCAGGGTGGGCACGGACGGGGCCGGCCCCGGCTGCGTCGCCGGGCCCGTCCCCGCCGGCCGCTGGACCGTACGGCTCGACCTCGACCGGCACAAAGCGCCGGCTCCGTACACGTTGACCGTGCACGCGACCCCGGCGTCCAGTGCGACTCCCGCGATTGGCGCGACCCCCGCGACCCGCTCGGCGGGCCGGGAGGCGCGGTTGCGGGAGCCCGTCGGCGGGACCGGCTGGTACCGCGGCGAGCTGCACAGCCACTCCACCCACTCCGACGGCCGCCGGCCGGTCGCCGACCTGGTGCGCGCCGCCAGGGGAGCGGGCCTCGACTTCCTGGCCGTCACCGACCACTTCACCGCCGCCCACTGGCCCGACCTGGACCACCACACCCACCACATCGACGACCGCGACCACGACGACCGCGACCGCCGCGACGACGACCGCGACCGCCGCGACGACGACCATGACGACCGCGACCGCCGCGACGACGACCATGACGACCGCGACGACCGCGGTCGCGGGGGTGTCGTGCTGCTGCACTCCATGGAGCTGACCAGTCACCGCGGGCACGCCAACCTGCACGGGCTGAGCCGGTGGGTCGACACCTACGTCGACCGTCCCGGCCACACCATGGTGGACGTGGCGGCCGACGTGCACGAGCAGGGCGGCCTGGTCTGCGTCAACCACGCCTTCAGCGGCGACCAGGCCTGGCGGCGCTTCGACACGCCCTGGGACGCCATCGACCTCATCGAGATCGCCCACCTGCAGCAGGGCGCCAACAACGACGCCCAGATCGGCCTGTGGGACCGCCTGCTGACCTCCGGGCACCGGGTGATCGGCGTGGCGGGCAGCGACTGTCACGACCCGTCCGACCCGGGGCAGGCGCTCGGCCAGGTGGTCACCGTCGTGCACGCGGACGAGGGCAGCGAGCGCGGCATCGTCGAGGGCCTGCGGCGCGGGCGCGTGTACGTCTGGCGGGGCGCGGACATCGACATGCGGGTCAACCGCGCCCCCATGGGCGAGACCGCGGCGGCGCCCGGCGGGCGGGTCCAGGTGGACGTGGACGTGCGGGCGGACGAGCCGGTCGTGGTGTTCGTGCTGCGCGACGGGCTGCTCATCAACGTCGTCCCCGCCGCCGACAAGCCGGGTGAGTGGCAGCGGATCACCGTCGAGGACCGGCTCGCGGGCAGCGCCTGCTACCGGGCCGAGGTCCACGCCGACCCCGGCAGGAACGATCCCCAGTTCTGGGCGAGCTCCCTGCGGGACCACAGCTCGCTGCGGGCCGCGGGCAACCCGGTCTGGGTTGGCACCGACGGCTGAAACCCCCTCGTGTCAGGAGAGAGTTCATGCGGTATGCAACGACGTTCGGCGCCGGTCTGCTCACACTGGCCCTCACGGGCTGCGCGGGCGTGCTGACCAACAACGCGACCGCGGGCCAGAGCGGCGGCGACGACAACACGGTGACGCTCTATGCCGTGAGCGGTCCCGAGGTGACGGATCCGATCCTCGGCGCGTTCAAGTCCAAACACCCCGAGATCAAGGTCAACAGGATCGGCCTGCCCGGCACGGGCGAGGCGTTCGCCCGGGTGCGGGCCGAGAAGGACCGGCCGCTCGGCGACGTGATCTGGGGCGGCTCGTCGGAGCTGTACACCGCCAACGCCGACCTCATCGCCCCCGTCGAGCTGCCGAACGACGCCGCCACCGTGGCCAAGGACCCCCAGCACATCTGGCACGCCACCGACCTGCTCTTCCAGGCGATCGCCGTGAACACCGACAAGTTCCCCGACGCGGCCGGGCACCCGAAGACGTTCGCGGACCTGGCGGAGCCGGGGTACGCGGGTGGGAAGGTGGCCTTCGCCACGCCCAAGTCGTCGGGCACCTCCTACAGCCTGCTCACCACCATGGTCACCCTGCACGACTGGGACTACGTCGACCGGTTCGTCAAGAACGCCCGCATGCTCGATGGCTCGACCGCGATGTTCAACCTGGTCAAGGACGGTGAGGTCGGCACCTCGTTCATCAACGAGGACCTGGGCGCCAAGTGGATCGACGCCGGCGTGAAGATCAAGCTGATCTATCCCGAGGACGGCGTGTCCGGCCAGATCGGCTCCGCCGGCGTCATCAAGGGCGCCAAGCACGAGGCGGCCGCCAAGACGCTGGTGGACTTCCTCATGTCGAAGGAGGCCCAGCAGATCATGGTCGATGAGGTGCAGCGCCGTTCCTCGCGTGGCGACGTGCCCGCGCCGAAGGGCCTGCCGCCGGTCGATCAGCTCAAGCGCGCCGAGGTCGACGAGAAGTGGGCGGCGGAGAAGAAGGACGAGATCCTCGCCAAGTTCGACGACGCCGTCAAGAGCGCGGGCTGATGTCGGCTTCCACGACCGCGCGGGGACGGCCGGGCCGCCGGTCCCGGACGAACTGGCGCGACCCGTGGCGGCTCGCCGGGCTGGCCGCGCTGCTCATCCTGCTGATCTTCATCGTCTACCCGCAGTTGTGGATCGTCAGGGCGGCGTTCACCGACGACGCGGGCGGGTTCACGCTCGCCAGGTTCGGCGCGTTCGTCACCGACGCGGGGTTCACCGAGCCGCTGGTGCACAGCGTGGTCGTCAGCCTGGCGGTGGGCGCGGGCGCGGTGCTGGTGGCGGTGCCGCTCGCGTTCGTCATGGCGCGTTACCGCATCCCCGGCCGGCAGGGCGTGCTCACCATGCTCACGATGGCGACCACCTCGCCGCCGTTCCTTGGCGCGTACGCGTGGCTGCTGCTGCTCGGCAGCGGCGGCATCATCACCAGGGCCGCCAGGGAGGCCGGCCTGCCGCTGCCGTTCGAGTCGATTCTCGGTGTCGGCGGCATCATCTGGGTCGGCGTGTGGTTCACCTTCGCCCTGATCTTCCTCATGGTGTACGACGCCCTCAGGGCGGTGGATCCGGCGCTGGAGGAGGCCGCGGCGTCCGTCGGGTCGAGGCCGTGGCGCACCCACTGGAAGGTGACGCTGCCCCTCGCCGTGCCCGCCATCGCCACCGGCTGCTACCTGGCAGGCATGCGGATATTTGCGGACTTCGGCACGCCGATGCTGATCGGCGGCGGCTACTCCATGTTGCCGGTCGTGGTCTACCAGAACTTCATGTCCGAGGTCGCCGCCAGCCCCGGCGCGGCCGCCACGGCGAGCCTCATGATGGTGCTCGTCTCGGGGCTGGCGCTGGTGGTCCAGCGCAGGATCGTGGCCAGACGCTCGTTCGCCGTGACGGGAGGCAGGGACCAGCCGCTGCGCGAGCTGCGCCGGGGTCCCAGAGCGCTGGTGCTGACCGGCATCTGGACGGCGCTGCTGCTCGGGTTCGTTCCGCACCTGGTGGTGCTGCTCACCAGCTTCCTGCGCTGGCAGTCGGGCATCCTGCAGTGGGAGCCGACGCTGGAGAACTACCGGCGGTTGTTCGAGGAGTCGCTGCAGCCCATCGTGCTGAGCTTCGTCTTCGCCGGCATCGCCTGCCTGCTGGCGCTCGTCACGGGCGTCGTGGTGGCCTACATCGTGGCGCGCAAACGGTTCAGGATCTCCGGACCGCTGCTGAACAACCTCGTCATGGTGCCGTACATCCTGCCGGGCACGGTCTTCGCGATCGGGTTCATCCTGGCCTTCAACCACCTGCCCGTCATCCTCACCGGCACCGCGCTGATCATCGTGGTGGCGTACTTCATCCGGCGGCTCCCGTACGTGATGAAGTCCATCGAGGCCGCGCTCGGCCAGGTGCACCCGTCGCTGGAGGAGGCCGCGATGAGCGTGGGCGCGCCGCCGCGGCGCAGCTTCCGCGACATCGTCGTGCCGATCATCAGGCCCGCCGTCATCTCCGGCGGCACCGTCGGGTTCCTGCAGATGATCACCGAGCTGTCGGCCACGGTCATGCTGTACGCGGTGCCCTGGGTGACCATGACCGTGGTCATCTTCACGAACGCGATGCAGCCGGGCAGCCCGTTCGGCGTCGCCTCGGCCATGACCACGGTGCTGCTCGTCTCCGTCTACGTCCCGCTCTACCTGCTGCGCCGTCGCTACAAGACGGTCTCCCTGTGATCCGGAGCTCACCATGGACATCAGCATCGAAGGGGTCTCCAAGACGTTCGGGGAGACCACCGCGCTCGAGTCGGTCGACCTGTCGGTGCCGTCGGGGCGGCTGGCCACCCTGCTCGGCGCGTCCGGCTGCGGCAAGACCACGCTGCTGCGGATCATCGCCGGGTTCGAGACCGCCGACACGGGCGCCATCCGCTTCGGCGAGCGCGACATCGCCAAGGTGCCCGTGTGGAAGCGCCGCATCGGGTTCGTCTTCCAGAACTACGCGCTGTGGCCGCACATGACGGTCGCCGAGAACGTCGCGTACGGCCTGCGCCTGCGCAAGCTGTCCAAGGAGGCCGTCGCGGAGAAGGTCGCCACCGGCCTGGCCATGGTGGGGCTCACCGGCAGGGAGCAGCGCCGTCCCGGCCAGCTCTCCGGTGGCCAGCAGCAGCGCGTGGCCCTGGCCAGGGCGCTCGCCCTCGAACCCGACGTGCTGCTCATGGACGAGCCCCTGTCCAACCTCGACGCCAAGCTGCGCGTCGAGATGCGCAGGGAGATCCGCCGCATCCAGCAGGAGACCGGCATCACCGCCGTCTACGTCACCCACGACCAGGACGAGGCCCTGGAGATCTCCGACCTGGTCGCCGTCATGAACGGCGGGCGGGTGGAGCAGATCGGCGCCCCCGAGGACGTCTACGAACGGCCGGAGACCACGTTCGTGGCCTCGTTCGTGGGCAGCGTCACGCTGCTGCGCGGCCAGGTCACCGACGACGGCGAGCTCGCGCTCTCCAGCGGCGGCAAGGTCGGGTTCGGCGGGCCGCTCGGCGAGGCCGGGGCCGCCGTGCACGTGGCGCTGCGACCCGAGGACCTGCGCATCGTCGACGACGGCCAGGCCCAGTTCACCGGCAAGGTCGTGCGCAGCAGCTTCCAGGGCGGCACCAGGGAGTCGGTCGCCGAACTGCCCGGCGGCGAGCTGCTCGTCTTCGAGCACCGCCGCCCGCTGCCCACCGGCGCCACCGTGGGCCTGACCGCCGACCGGTTCACCGTGATCGGCCAGGACACCGGCGTCGCCTGACCGTTGCGCCCGTCGCGTGTGGACCGATCCGTGAGCCGGGCGGCCGCGACTCTGTGTGAGTGTGCGGGTCGGAAAACTGGAGTTCCAATGTCGGAACCGGTTTGACGCTCAGTGAGAGATGTGGTCGGCTCGTTCCCTATGTTTCTGATGGGATGAATTGAACCGGTCCGGGGAGAACGCTACATGCCGCACGCCTTGGTGCGCGTGCTCGCTTCGACGTCCATCGCAAGTGCCGCAGTCCTGGTGGCCGTGCCGCCGGCCGCCGCACAAGCCGAGGTCGCACCAGCGGGGATCGCATCAGCCGCAGTCCACAGGGAAGCGGCGAAGGTCCGTCCCGTGCCCGCCGTGCAGGAGCCGGCGCCCGCCACGGTCACCGTGCCCACCCGCGAGTCGCTCGCGCTCCGGCCCACCGGCGACGACGGGGTCGGGCCCGCCGCGCCCGAGGTGACCACGGCCGCCGGTCCGGGGCTCGTCCAGGAGGTCGCCGCCAGGGCCGCGGCCGTCCAGAAGGAGCAGGGGCTCGGCGCCAAGGCGCCCGACACGCGCGACGTGCTGCCCGACACCTCCCAGGCGGAGACGCTGACGCTGGTCAAACCGCTGGCGTCCGTGCTGAAGACGTTCGACGGCCTCGGCAAGGCCGTGCCCGGGCTGACGTACCGGCTCTGCGTCGAGAGCGAGAGCGTGCCGGTGTCCTGCTCCATCTCCAAGCCCGTCGGCGTGCCGGTCGCCGCCGACGTCACGGGCGACTCCAAGCCCGACCTGGCCGCCGACCTGGTGCCCACCGCGAGTCCCTCGAACGGCTCCGTCGGGCTCGGCTTCGCCGTCAGGCGGCTGTCGGAGGAGAACCTCAAGGCCCGGGTCTGGGCGGAGTACGACGGCAAGGTGTCGGTCGGGTTCGACGGGCTGAAGCGCGGATCCTCCCTGTCGGCCAAGGACTGGGGGAACTTCACCGTCGACATGGAGGGCAGGCGGGTCAAGGCCAGCATCACCCGCAAGGAGCCCGGCGAGTCCGCGGCCATGATCGCCGGCATGACCGGGCGCAGCGCGGTGAGCCTGCGCCAGACGCCCGCCACCGAGAAGCTGACCGTCAACGCCGCGCTCGACACGCCCACGCTCGACGTCTCCGCCTCCTCGCCCGCCCGGCTGGACGCGCTCGCGGTGAACGGCCGCCGGTTCGTCCACGCGGTGCTCGACAAGATGGCCGCCCGCGCCGACGTGCGCCTGTCCGGCGGGCAGATCCGCTTCACCAGCTCGTCGAGCGTCGCGCGCGCCTACCTGAACTCCTTCACCTACCGTGACGGGCGGCTGGCCAAGGTGGTCAGCGCCGAGCTCGAACGTGTCCCGCGCTCCTTCGTGGCCAAGTACGGCTCCGGCAAGCGCACGCAGACCGTGTCGGTCAACGCCGGCAAGGGCCGGTCACGCGCCGGGGCCGCGAGCCTGCTCTACTACGACAGGAACGCGTCCCAGACCGTGGTCAGGACGGAGCTGAGCGCCCTGCCCGCCAAGGTGCGCCTGGTCCACGACCTGACCAAGCACCAGGTCACGCACCGGACGAGCTCGCCCGTCGGCACGTTCAAGGCGATCCTGCAGCGCGACGGGGGCGCCATCTCCAGCCCGCGCGGCGGCCACGTCACCATGATCAAGAACGGCTCCGCCGTCGGGGTCTCCGCCCTGCTGTCGGGCCTGTCCTCGTTCGACGTCACGTACGGGGGCAAGCCGCATGCCCACCTGGAGGCCGCCTCCAGCGAGAGCTCGTTCACCGGCGCGGCCAGCCTCGACGGCACCCACGTGGCCAGGATGGAGATCTCCAACACGCCCGCGACCGTCGACCTCACCCTCGACCCGGGCGCCAGGAAGGCGGCCTTCCGGGCCAGCGGCGAGATCAAGCGCATCCACGCCGCCTACGCCAACCGGAAGTCCGGCCCCACCGTGGACGGCACGCTCATGGGCGTGCGCGACGACGTGAAGGCGTCCTGGGAGCTGGGCGAACGGTCCACGATGCGGATCGCGACGTCCAAAAAGCTCGACGAACTGCGGATTTATGCCAATAAAGCGTACGTGAACAAGCCGACAGGCGAGGACCTTCAGGCGACCGCCAAGGGCCTGCGCAAGGAGGCCGAGCTCGTCGCCGACACCAAGGCGGGAACGCTCACCTGGACGGCCGACGCCCCGATCGACAAGGTGACGGCGCTGGCCAGGGTCAAGCTCGGCAACCGTTACGTCAGGGCCGCCGCCGACGTACGCGACGTGCCGGCCCGCTTCGACGCCTCGTGGCAGGCCACGTCGTACCGGTTCCGCGGCCAGTCGGGCCCCGTCGGCACGGCCGAGCTGGCCTTCACCAATCACGACGCCGCCAAGTCGCCCACGGGCCCCCACCTGTCCGCGCACTATGACCAGGCCTCCGGCGACATGGACGCCAGCGTGCTGGTCAACGGGCTCGAACACGTCGAGTTCACCCCCGCCGCCGAGGGCTTCAGCGCCGACTTCCGCTCGGCCAAGCAGACCCTCGCCGTCGACGCCGACATCACGCGGGGCGACACCCGCTTCGGCCTGATCGGCACGCTCGGTCCCGCGCCAGGCCGCCTGGCCGTCACCTCCACCGGGGGCAAGCTCACCTACGCCGGCTCCCAGCTCGACGTGCGCGCCCGCGCGTGGCTCGGCAAGGTCGCCGCGCTCGACCGCATGCGGGCCGCCCCCGTCCTGCCCGGCGGCGGCGTGTCCCTGGTGGACGGCGGTTGCGCCACCGGGTCGAAGGGCTGCTCGCCGGGGCCCTTCTGCACGCCGCAGCGGGGCTGCTACGGGCTCCAGGGCTACCTGGACGTGACCGGGCTGCCCCAGCAGGTCTCCGTCGACCTCGCGGGCAAGACGTTCGCATTCTCCGGGTTCGCTCCCAAGCGCAAGAGCCTCGGCGTCTACCTGGCCAGCACCGTGCTGGCCCCCGTCCCGATCAAGGCCAGGGCCACCCTGACCGGACTGCCCTCCAAGATCACCAGCATGTCGCTGGGGCCGTTCGACGTGGCCAAGGGCAACGCCGTGAACGTCGGCTACCGCATCGAGCCGGCCGCCACCCTCGGCAGCCTCGACGTGCACGCGGAGTCGGGCGGGGTGCGGGGCAAGGTCGCGATCGACCCGGTGCCCGCCGCCGTGGCCGTCCAGGGCACGTACGGCGCCAAGACCCGCATCCGCGTGACGAACTCCGCGGCCGTCAAGCGGCTCAAGGCCAAGGTCACCCTGCCCGGCAAGGGCACCGGCGAGCTGCGCTTCTCCGACGTGCCCGCCCGGTTCGGGGTGGACGCCGACGCCTCGGGCGCCGGGTTCAGCGTGCCGGCCGTCACGTACAAGGCGCTGGGCGGCGTCAACACCCTCGACGGCTACCTCGGGGTGGAAGGCGGTCTGATCGATCCCAAGGGCCGCCTCGGGGACGTCGCGGTCTCGGTCAGGGACCTGGCCTCCGACACCACCGTCCGCATGAACCCCGACCAGTCGCTCGACCTCGTCTCGAAGCCCGTGCCCAGCGGGCGCGTCACGCTGCGCGCAGGGCTGCGGATGGACCCGGTCGCCAAGCAGCGCATCGCGGTGAGCAAGGAGGTCCCGCACACCAAGGGCTTCCTCACCTACCAGGTGGCCGGGCAGTTCGGGCTCGGCAGGAGCTCGGTGAAGGACGTCTCGCTGTCGGTGCAGGGCATGTCGTGGTTGCGGATCAGACCGGGCAAGATCCCGTTCGGCATGAAGGCGCCGCCTGTGCTCGGCTACGTGACGCCCGCCTTCCAGGGAAAGTACGGGCGGCTGAAGCTCTCCGCCGACGGGGTCGACCTGCGGCCGGACGTGTCCCTGGACGTCAGGCTGAGCCGGGACATCGGCAACGACCTCTTCCACGAGTCGGTACGGATCGGCGGCACCAAGTCGCTCGCCATGCGCCGCTACGACCAGCGGATGAGGCGCATCGGAGCCAAGCAGGAGATCAAGGCCGCCGGGTTCAGCGTGGCCTGCCTGACGGTGGACGCCAAGCCCGGGTTCGTCGCCGGGGGCCGCAAGAACACCATCACCCTGCGCGGCGCCGACGGTCCCCAGATGGTCTCGCTGCTCGACCCCGGCGGGCAGGTGCCGGACTACGCGGTGGACCTGCTGACGCACTTCATGAGCCCGTTCCCCGGCGCTGAGTGGAAGGTCGCCAACACCAAGGCGGGTGCCTGCGAGGACGAATCCTCGCGCCCGGAATCCCGCTGACGACGTCGTCAGGGCCGCGCGGTCAGGGAACCGCGCGGCCCAGGCGCAGCCTGATCCGGTTCCCGTGCCGCACGCTCTCGCGTACGGTCCACATGCGCTCGTCGATGACGGTGCCCCTGGCCGTCATGTAGCCGCCCATCCTGAGCACCGGACGCCCGGTGTCGTCGCTCACCAGCTGCGCCCGCGACTCGGACTCGTCGCCGAACAGCACGAGGAAGTCGTGGGCCCCGGCCGGGGCGTCCAGGACCAGGCCGGGATAGAGGTGCGAGTAGGGTACTTCGACCACGTGTTCATTCACGGGTGATCGCCTACCCGGCGGGGGCGGGTTCGAACAAAGGG
>NZ_SMLD01000091.1:0-38640 GCF_004352805.1 Nonomuraea mesophila | reverse complement strand
GGCGGGCTCTGCGTCGGGTCGTCGGTGGGGTTGCCGGTGGGGTTGCCGGTCGGGTTGCCGGTCGGATCGTCCGTCGGGTCGTCGGTGGGGTTCTCGGTCGGGTTGCCGGTGGGGTCGTCGTCCGGGTCCTGGGTGCGCGTCGGGCGGGGGTCCGGGCGGCCGCCGCGGCGCGACTGCACCGTGGCGCTCTCCTCGGGCTGGCGGGCCCGGGCCGTGTCGTCCTGCGAGCCGGCGGGGTCGGCCACCGCGGCGCCGCCTCCCTGGGGAGCCTGCTGCTCGGCGTCCTGCTGCCCCTGCCCCTGACCCTGGTCCTGCCCTTGGCCCTGGTCCCGACCCTGCTCCTGGTTGGGGTCCTGATTGGGGTCCTGGTTCGGGTCCTGGTTCGGGTTCTGGCGTCCCTGGTTCGGGTCGTTCCGGTCGTTACGGTCGGGGAACCGCCGGTCGCGGTCCTGGTCCTGGTTCCGTCCGTTCCTGTTCCGCTGGTCGGAGTCTCGCCGCTGATTTCGATCCCGCTGTTCCTGGTTCTGCGACGGGGACTCGGCCGAGTCGCAGATTTCGGCGCGTGCCGGGCCTACCCCGATGACGGCCGCGGACACCAGCCCGCTCGCCGTCACGGCCAGGGCGGACACAGCCGCGGCCATGCGTCTGGATCTCCTCATGTGTGTCTCCTCGAATCGACCGCCATCGCGACGGGTGGAGCTGGCGCGGGCGTGGGAGGCTCCGGCAGGGCGTTGTGGTCGACCAGGCCGGTGGACTCCAGCAGCGCCATGTGCCTCATGACGAACCTCACGCAGTCCTCGGAGAACTTCCTGATCTCGGAGTTGCGTGTTCCGGACCGCACCGCCGCGATGACGGTGAAGACCTTGCCGTGTGAGTCACGCAGCAGGTTCGCGTAGTCCTTGTCGAAGGCCGGCCCGCTCTCCGCGGCCAGCTGGGCCATCCAGCTCTGCTGCTGCGGGCTGGGCTCGTCCGGCAGGGCCACGCCCAGTTTCTTCGCGACCTGACGGGTCAGCAGGTCCAGCTTCATGTGATCTTCCATGATCAGCCTGCCGACTTCCTTGACACGTTGGGACTCGGCGCGGGTCTTGGCGTACTCGCCTGCGGGCATCTCCCAGAGACCGGCCTGCCGTACCTTGACCAGCAGGTCGCGGTCGGCAGCCGTGAGTGGCCCGGTGGACGTCTGCGCCCACTGGGCGGCAGCGGGATCGATCACTGGTGGCATGACCAGCAGAATCGTCACCGCGGCCGCCACGACGAAGCCGCCGAGCATGAACACCTCGCCGCGCAAAAGCCTGTGCATGGTCGGAGGTACGCGGGGTTCACGGCACTGGTTCACCTATGGCCGGAGATAGTTAGAAATGACTGGAGTTATCGGAGTGGCTACCGCTTGGATAACGAAGGTGTAAAGATGTGCCCCGTGCTAGGTCACCTCGACGGCAGGTTCGAGAGTGCGGATGCCGAGGCGGAGCACCGCATTGCGGTGCTTTACCAGGAGTTCGGCGGCCCTCTGCTGCGACACGTCCGCAAATCCACAGGTAACGACCTTCAGTGGGCCGAAGACGTTGTGCAGGAGACGCTCGTCCGGGCCTGGCGGAACTCGGCAAGACTGCAATGGGAACCAAGCCTTATATGGGCGTGGCTGCTTACCGTGGCCCGTCGCATAGTCATTGATGGTCGTCGGCGGAAGAGTGTTCGGCCGCAGGAGGTCGAACCCCCAGAAGTCGACATGATGGCGGTGCCGGACGGTTCGGATCGGGCTCTGTCGGCGATGGTCGTCGCGGACGCCCTCCGGTCCCTGTCCGCGGAACACCGCGAAGTCATTGAGCAGACCTACCTTCGAGACCGTACGATAAGTGAGGCGGCGGAGATTCTGGGGATCCCGCCGGGCACGGTGAAGTCCCGGCTCTACTACGGGATCCGGGCTCTCCGCGAACTGCTGCGGGACAAGGGGGTAGCCGGCTGATGCATGACGGGGTGGCCGCCTACGTCCTCGGTGTCCTCGACCAAGAGGAGCACGAGGCCTTCGAACGCCACCTCGACACATGTGAGCGATGCCAGGCGGAGCTGCTGGAGCTCGCCGAGCTGCCGGACCAGCTCGATGAGCTCAAGAACGCCTCCTCGACCTCCGACGACGATCCCCCGATGTCGATGTCACGTTGACGTCCATCCCCTTTTCGGGTGGTATCGGGTACGGCAATTCGTGCGCCCGGCGGCAGCGCCGGGCGATCGGGGGGAGGTGTTCGGTGGCCATCGACGATGATGCGCCCCGTCCCCCGCATCGGCGGTTCGGCGAGGAAGGCGGCCGGCTGTCCTACGGCGGCTACCTCCGCCTGCCCGCCTTGCTCACGCAGCAGCAGCCGCAGTCGCACGCCCCTGACGAGCTGCTGTTCATCACCGTCCACCAGGTCTACGAGCTGTGGTTCAAGCTGCTGCTCCACGAGCTGGAGTCGGTCCGCGAGGCCATGGCCTCGGGCGAGCTGTGGCAGGCCAGGCACCTGTTCCGGCGGGTGCACGCGGTCGAGCGGGTGCTGGTCGAGCAGGTCGAGGTGCTGGAGACGATGACGCCCCAGGACTTCCTCGCCTTCCGCTCGATGCTGGAGCCCGCCAGCGGGTTCCAGTCCGTGCAGTTCCGGGAGCTCGAGTTCCTGTCCGGGTTGAAGGACGAGCGCTACCTCGGCAGCTTCCGGCACGCCGAGGAGGCCGACCTGGCCAGGCTGCGCCGCAGGTTGTCGGAGCCCACGCTGTGGGACGCCTATCTCAGCGCGCTGTCCCTGCGCGGCCTGCCGGTCTCCGACGACGAGATCATGGACTCGCTGCTGACCGTGGCGAGAGACCGCAGGTCCCACGACGACCTGTGGCAACTGGCCGAAGACCTGCTGACCCATGACGAGAACACAGCGCTGTGGCGGATGCGTCATGTTCAGATGGTCGAACGCCAGATCGGCACCAAGTCGGGCACCGGCGGCTCGACGGGTGCCCCCTATCTGCGCGGTAGAACGCGCCTGCACTACTTCCCGCTGTTGTGGGAACTAAGGGCCTGGCTATGAACAGCCATGGCGAACCCTCACAAAGGAGTGAGAGCGAAATGCCGCTCGACGAGGCCAAGGATGAGCTGCTCCAGCGAGCCGCCGAAATCTGCGCGACGAGCACGGAGCACATGAGCGCCGACGAGGCGCTGTCCTTCCTCCGGCTCTACTACCGGCACGTCGCGCCGGAAGACCTGCTCGACCGCAACCCCGTTGACGTGTACGGCCCCGCGATGTCGCAGAGGCAACTGGCCGAGGTCCGCCCGCAGGGCAGGCCGGTGGTCAGGGCCTTCAGCCCGACGATCGACGAGAACGGCTGGGACCCCGGGCACTCGGTCGTCGAGGTCGTCACCGACGACATGCCGTTCCTGGTCGACTCGGTGACGATGGAGCTCGACCGCCACGGCCTGGGCATGCACCTGCTCGTCCACCCCCAGATGCGGGTGCGCCGCGACATGACGGGCCGGATGCTCGGCCCCGACCAGCAGGACGTCACCGGCCAGCTGCTGGTCGAGTCGTGGATGCACATCGAGATCGACCGGCAGGCCGACCCGGGGGCGCTCAAGGCTCTCGAGAACGACCTGCTGCGGGTGCTCTCCGACGTGCGGCACGCTGTTGAGGATTTCAGGAAGATGCGGGCGCTGGCCGTCCAGACCGCTGAGGACCTGAGCATGAACCCGCCGCCGCTGGAGCCCGCGGAGGTCGAGGACAGCATCGACCTGCTGCGCTGGCTCGCCGACGGGCATTTCACCTTCCTCGGTTACCGCGAATACCGGCTGGAGCACACCGACGAGGGCGAGACGCTGCGCGCGCTGCCGGGCGCGGCGCTGGGCATCCTGCGCGACGACAGGGTCGGCTCCGACAGCTTCTCCGCGCTGCCTCCCGAGGTGCGGGCCAAGGCCCGCGAGAAGCACCTCATGATCATCACCAAGGCCAACTCCCGGGCCACCGTGCACCGCGCCACCTACCTCGACTACATCGGCGTCAAGGTCTTCTCGCCCGAGGGCGAGGTGATCGGGGAGCGGCGTTTCCTCGGCCTGTTCACCCACGTGGCCTACAACGAGTCGATCTCCCGGATCCCCGTGCTCAGGCGCAAGCTGGCCGACGTCCTCGACCAGGCCGGGCTGGCGCCCGACAGCCACGACGGCAAGGACCTCATCGAGATCCTCGAGACGTTCCCGCGGGACGAGCTGTTCCAGACCTCGCTCGACGAGCTGCTGCCGATCGCGCTGGGCGTGCTGCGGCTGCGCGAGCGCAAGCAGGTCAAGTTGTTCCTGCGGCGCGACGACTACGGCCGCTACATCTCCTGCCTGATCTATCTGCCGCGCGACCGCTACACCACCAAGGTCCGGCTGAAGATGCAGCAAGTGCTGCTCAAGGCCCTGGGCGGCACCTCGCTCGACTACAGCGCCATGATCGGCGAGTCGGTGCTGGCCCGCCTGCACGTGGTCGTGCGGGGCGAGCGGGGCAAGCAGCTGCCGCCGCCGAGCGTGGACGTCGAGGAGCTGGAGGCGCGGCTGGCCGCCATCACCCGCTCCTGGGAGGACGACCTGGCCTCCGCGCTCATCGAGATGACCTCGGAGGAGGAGGCGCCCGGCCTCATCCGCAGGTACGCCTCCGCCTTCCCCGAGGGGTACAAAGCGGACTTCCCGCCCAAGGTCGCCGTGGTCGACCTGCAGCGGCTGGAGGAACTCGTCGGCGCGGACGACGAGGAGCAGGTGGGCCTCAACCTCTACGAGCCGTACGACGCGACCGAGGGGGAGCGGCGGCTCAAGATCTACCGGGTCGGCTCGCCCATCTCGCTGTCGAAGGTGCTGCCGCTCATCCAGCGGCTCGGCGTCGAGGTGGTCGACGAGCGTCCGTACGAGGTCGACCGCGACAACGACCCCAGCACCAAGAACGCCTGGATCTACGACTTCGGGCTGCGGTACACCCCGTCCGACGAGGTCGGCAGGGAGGACTTCAAGCGGCTCTTCCAGGACGGGCTCACCGCCCTGTGGACGGGCCGGGTGCAGGCCGACGACTTCAACTCGCTCATCCTGAGCGCCGGTCTGACCTGGGAAGAGGTCGAGATCCTGCGGGCCTACGCGAAATACCTGCGCCAGGCCGGCAGCACGTTCTCGCAGTCGTACATGGAGCGGGTCCTCATGGGCAACGTGCGGCTGGCGCGGCTGCTCGTCAACCTGTTCGAGGCCCGGCACGATCCGCGGCGGCCCGACGACGTACGCACCGAACTGGCCGACGCGATCCACGAGGAGATCCTGGGCGCGCTCGACGAGGTGGCCTCGCTGGACGAGGACCGCGTGTTGCGGGCGTACCTGGAGACGATCCAGGCCACGCTGCGCACCAACTACTTCCAGACGGTGGATGGGCGGCGAAAAGAGTACATATCGCTCAAGTTTGACCCGGAGGCCATCAGCATCCTCCCGCTTCCGCGGCCCAAGTATGAGATTTTCGTCTATTCGCCGCGGGTCGAGGGTGTGCATCTCCGGTTCGGGAAAGTGGCGCGCGGTGGTTTGCGGTGGTCTGACCGAATGGAGGACTTCCGTACGGAAATCCTCGGTCTGGTCAAGGCTCAGATGGTGAAAAATACCGTTATTGTCCCGACCGGGTCCAAGGGTGGGTTTGTCGTTAAACGGCCGCCTTTGTCCGGAAAGCGGGAGGACCTTCAGGCCGAGGGCGTGGCCTGCTACCGCATGTTTATCTCCGGCCTGCTCGACGTCACCGACAATCTCGTGGACGGCCAGGTCGTCCCGCCGCCCGACGTGGTCAGGCACGACGGCACCGACACCTACCTCGTCGTGGCCGCCGACAAGGGCACCGCGACCTTCTCCGACATCGCCAACGCCGTCGCCAAGGAGTACGACTTCTGGCTGGGCGACGCCTTCGCCTCCGGCGGCTCCATCGGCTACGACCACAAGGCCATGGGCATCACCGCCCGCGGCGCGTGGGAGTCGGTCAAGTACCACTTCCGCACCGTGGGCGTGGACGTCCAGAGCACCGACTTCACCGTGGTCGGCGTGGGCGACATGTCCGGCGACGTGTTCGGCAACGGCATGCTGCTGTCGCAGCACATCCGGCTGGTGGCCGCGTTCGACCACCGCCACATCTTCGTCGACCCCACCCCCGACGCCGCCCGCTCGTACGGCGAACGCCGGCGCCTGTTCGACCTGCCGCGCAGTTCCTGGGAGGACTACGACGCCACGCTGATCTCGGAAGGCGGCGGCGTCTTCCCGCGCACCGCCAAGTCCATCACGATCACGCCCCAGATGCGCGAGGCGCTCGGCATCCCCGCGGGCGTCACCTCCATGCCCCCGAACGACCTCATCAGCGCCGTCCTGCGGGCCCCCGTCGACCTGCTGTGGAACGGCGGCATCGGCACCTACGTCAAGGCGGCCTCCGAGTCCAACGTCGACGTGGGCGACAAGGCCAACGACGCGCTCAGGGTCGACGCCGCCGAACTGCGCTGCAAGGTCGTGGGCGAGGGCGGCAACCTGGGCGTCACCCAGCTGGCCCGCATAGAGTTCGCGCTGAACGGCGGCCTCATCAACACCGACTTCATCGACAACTCGGCCGGCGTCGACACCTCCGACCACGAGGTGAACATCAAGATCCTGCTCGACCAGGTCGTCCGCGACGGCGAGCTGACCGACAAGCAGCGCAACCAGACCTTCACCTCGATGACCGACGAGGTCGCGCGGCTGGTGCTGCGCGACAACCACGCCCAGAACGTGGTCCTCGCCGCCGCCCGCGCCCAGGCCGTCGAGATGCTCCACATCCACGCCCGCTACCTGCGGCGGCTGGAGCGCGAAGGGCTGATCAACCGGGAACTGGAGTTCCTGCCGTCCGACAAGCAACTGGCCGAGCGCCGGCAGGCCAGGCTCGGCCTGACCGCTCCCGAGTTCGCCGTGCTGCTGGCCTACACCAAGCTGACCGTCGACGCCGAGGTGCTCGCCTCCGACCTGCCCGACGACCCCTACCTGGCCTCGTGGCTGGTGTCGTACTTCCCGTCGGCGCTGCGCGAGCGGTTCCGCTCGTACATGGACGCCCACCCGCTCCGCCGGGAGATCATCACCACCTGCGTGGTGAACGAGCTGGTCAACTCCATGGGCACCACGTTCATGTTCCGCTTCGGCGAGGAGACCGGCGCGTCGGCGCCCGACATCGTGCGCGCCTACCTCGTGGCGCGCGAGGTGTTCGACCTGCCGAGCTTCCACCGGGACGTGGAGGCGCTGGACAAGCAGGTGGACACGGCCACCCAGATCGCCATGCTGCTGGAGGCCCGCAAGCTGGCCGAGCGCGGCACCCGCTGGCTGCTGGTCAACCGCCGGCCGCCGCTGGACCTCGCCGGGTCGGTCGCCTTCTTCATGAAGCCGGTCAACGGCGTGGTCTCCCACATCCCCAAGCTGCTGACCGGGCCCGACCTGGCCGCCTACGAGGATCGGCGCGACTCGTTCCTCGCCAGGGGCGTGCCGCCGGAGCTGGCCGAGCGGACGGCCGCCATGGTGCCCGCGTACTCGATGCTGGACCTGGTCGAGATCTCCTCCGCCACCGACCGCCCGGTCAACGAGGCGGCGGAGGTCTACTTCGACCTGGCCGACCGGCTGCAGCTGGCCCGCATCAGGGAACGCATCATCGCGCTGCCCAGGGACAACCGGTGGAACTCGATGGCCCGCTCGGCCCTGCGCGACGACCTCTACGCGGCGCACGCCTCCCTGACCCGTGACGTGCTGGCCCACAGCAAGTCGGGCCTGTCGCCGGAGGAGCGCCTGGCCAGGTGGACGGAGGCCAACACGGCGGCCGTCTCCCGGGCCCGGCAGACGTTGTCGGAGATCTGGGAGAGCGACACCTTCGACCTGGCCACCCTCTCGGTCGCCCTGCGCGCCATCCGCACCCTGGTATCCGCAAGCAACCTCCCCCACAGAGAGCCCTGACCCGAGGGGGCGGGCACCAGCGTCGCCCGCCCCCTTCCACACCACCCGGTCAAGAACTCAAGGAGAGGGCCGCCCGGCCAGCGACGCGACGAAGAAGGTCGACCGGCGAGAGAGCCGACCGGTCAGGGATTCGGTGAGGAGGAGGTCCACCGGTCAAGGACTCGGCGAAGAAGACGGTCCACGTTGCGCGTCGTCACGGTGAGCAGCCCGTGAGCCTTCACGACCGGCCATGACGGACGGAAGGGTCCACGGAGCGTGCGGGTCCGTAGGCGGTGCCGTAAAGAACAAAAATTTAAGTACCGGACGCACGGGTGAGCGCGCCGTCGTGGGCGATGACGGCGGCGGCTTTGGGCGCGGTGAGAGGCGGTACGGCGGTCGCGTACTGGTGGGTTTCGACCAGTCGCAGCGTGCGGCGCAGCACCGGCGCGCTGATCGCCCACCGGGCCGACTTGGGCACGGGGATGTAGTCGTCCTCGGCCGTGCGCGTCGTCGTGGTCGTGGTCCTGGACAGGGAGTATTGGATGAGCGCCCCGCCGTCCTCGGTGCGCAGCGCGTAGACCGGGTAGTTGTCGGCGCTGAAGATCGAGTCGTAGCTGAAGCCCTCGGCCTTGGCGTCCTCGCGGTGGGAGGCGATCTGCTCGGCTATCTCCGTTGTGTACGGGCCCTCGGCGATGAGCCCGGCGGTGACCCCGGCGGTGCCGGTCTCGGCCACGCTGGCGTGCACGGGCCCCATGAACTGCGGGCTGATCGTGACGGTCTTGTCGTCGGAGCCGACCGCGCCGGCGTAGCCGTCGGCGTCCAGCTCGATCTCCGGCAGCTTCTGCCCGGGCAGGAGCTGGGCGGCCGAGCTGATGCGCCAGCGGTCGGACCTGGTGAACGTCAGGAGCGTCGGGTGGCCGTCGCGGGTCGCCAGCGCGCTGAACCACGGTGACCCTTCGCCCTGCTCGAACTTGGGCACGAACAGGGTCGGCGACCCCCACGTGTAGCGGCGCGGCGCGTAGTCGGTGGACAGGTAGTCGGCCACGGTGATGCGGGTCTGCCCGCCGTCCGTGAGGTCGAGGGCCTGCGCGAGGCGCCCCTGCAGGTCGCTCTTCACCCTCAGCACGTCGTCGGAGAGGGTGACCTCGGCGAACACCTCGGCCGCCTCGGCCGGCGTGACCTCGGGCTCGTCGGGCGACGGCGAGGGGGAGGAGGTCGCGGCGGCGGCGGAGCTGGTGGGAGTCGCTCGTGGCTGGGCATCACCACTGCAGGCGGTCACCGCGGCAAGCAAGCCGGCGGCGAGCGCCAGCGTTGTTCGCCGACCATGTACGCGCACCTGATCCATGGTATTCGCGCCGGGGAAGCGCCGAGGCCTCCGACACCGATCAGCGGGTCTCAAGGGCCGGGCAGGAGCCGCTTGGGAGGTGAAGTCCTCGGAGGAGGCTAGTGTAGGGAAGCGTGGCAGGTATGGATCCGGCAGAAGAGATCAACGAGCTCGCGGGCACGCTCCGCAGCATCCAGGACGTGCTCGACCTCGACGCGATGCGCAAGCAGATCGACGAGCTGGAGCAGCAGGTTGCCGCCCCTGACCTGTGGGACGACCCCGACCTGGCACAGAAGGTGACCAGCAGGCTCTCCCATCTGCAGGGCGAGCTCAACCGCGTCGAGGGCCTGTCGCGCAGGCTCGACGACCTGTCGGTGCTCTACGAGCTCGCGGCCGAGGAGAGCGACGACGACACGCGCGCCGAGGCCGACAAGGAGCTCGAGACGCTGCGCTCCGACATCGGCGCCATGGAGGTCCGCACCCTGCTCTCGGGCGAATACGACGCCCGCGAGGCGCTCGTGACGATCAACTCCCAGGCCGGTGGCGTCGACGCCGCCGACTGGGCCGAGATGTTGCTGCGGATGTATCTCCGGTGGGCCGAGCGCAAGGGCTACGCCACCGAGGTCTACGACACCTCCTACGCGGAGGAGGCCGGCATCAAGTCGGCCACGTTCACGGTCAAGGCCCCCTACGCCTACGGCACGCTGCGGGGCGAGCACGGCACCCATCGGCTGGTGCGCATCAGCCCGTTCGACAACCAGGGGCGCAGGCAGACCTCGTTCGCCGGGGTCGACGTCGTGCCGGTGGTCGAGCAGACCGACCACATCGACATCAACGAGGACGAGATCCGCGTCGACGTCTACCGTTCGAGCGGTCCGGGAGGCCAGGGCGTCAACACGACCGACTCGGCGGTGCGCATCACGCACATCCCGACCGGCATCGTCGTCTCCTGCCAGAACGAACGTTCGCAGTTGCAGAACCGCGCCACCGCCATGAACGTGCTCCAGGCCAAGCTGCTGGAGCGCAAGCGGCAGGAGGAGGCGGAGAAGATGTCGGAGCTGCGCGGCGCGTCCACCACGTCATGGGGCACGCAGATCCGCAACTACGTGCTGCACCCCTACCAGATCGTGAAGGACCTGCGCACCAACACCGAGGCGGGCAACCCGTCGGCGGTGCTCGACGGCGACCTCGACGCGTTCATCGAGTCGGAGATCCGCTGGATGCGGCGGCAGGAGTCAGACGCCGAATAGGTGGTTGAGCACGAGGCTCACGAAGAGCAGCACGACGAGGAGAGCGACGACCGCGGCGGGTGACAGCCCGGCGAAACCGTGCTGGTGCATACGTTCTCTGCTGGCGCGGCAGAGGGGGCAGCGTCCCTCGATGACGGGGTGGGCGCATTGCGCGCATACGAGGTGTTCACAGCTCATGACAGCCCCAAGTCTAGCCGCACAATCGTTTTGTTTCCGTTATGGACGTTCCATGCCAGTCTTCCCTCTAGACTGTCGTCTGGCCAATCGGAACGTCGATCGTCGGTAAAGCAGACGCCCCCGGTCGGCCAGTGGCGGGAAGTGGGCATATGCCACCCTCGCTTCCGTCCTGACCCCTAGACTGGCATGCCGTGATGCTCTCGTGATCCATTTCGATAATGTCATCAAGGTCTACGCGCACCAGAACCGGCCCGCTCTCGACCACGTGTCTGTTGACGTGGACAAGGGCGAGTTCGTGTTCCTCGTCGGTCCCTCGGGATCAGGCAAGTCCACGTTCCTGCGTCTCATCCTGAAGGAGGAGCGGCCCAACGGCGGCGCGATCCACGTCGCCGGCAAGGACCTGTCCCGTCTCTCCAACTTCAAGGTGCCGCACCTGCGCCGCCGCATCGGCTGCGTGTTCCAGGACTTCCGGCTGCTCCCGAACAAGAACGTCTACGAGAACGTGGCGTTCGCCCTCGAGGTCATCGGTAAACCCCGGCGTTTCATCCGCAAGGTGGTTCCCGAGGTCATCGAGCTGGTCGGCCTGGAAGGCAAGGCCCACCGCATGCCCGACGAGTTGTCCGGCGGCGAGCAGCAGCGTGTCGCCATGGCCCGAGCCTTCGTCAACCGGCCGATGATCCTGCTGGCCGACGAGCCGACGGGCAACATCGACCCCGCGACGAGCATCGGCATCATGAAGGTGCTCGACCGCATCAACAGGACTGGCACCACGGTCGTCATGGCCACGCACGACGCGGCCATCGTCGACTCCATGCGCAAGCGTGTCGTGGAGCTGGAGGACGGCAAGATCGTCCGTGACCAGTCGCGTGGCGTTTACGGCCAGGCGTACTGACAGGGAGCTGCAGACAGAACATGCGGGCGAATTTCATCTTCTCCGAGGTCTGGATCGGCCTCCGTCGCAACTTGACCATGACGATCGCGGTGATCATCACCGTGGCGGTCGGTATGGCGATGCTGGGCGTCGGCTTGATGATCAACGCCCAAGTCGGCCTGATGAAGGGCTACTGGGACGACAAGGTCGAGGTCTCCGTCTTCCTGTGCAGCAAGGGGACCGCCATGCCGGCGTGCAACGGCAAGGAGGCGACCGGCAACCAGATCAAGGCCCTCGAGACACACATCAAGAGCATCCCTGGGGTCAAGGAGGTGTACTTCGAGGACCAGACGGCGGCGTACAAGAACTTCAAGGACTCCTACTCCGCCAACAAGGCCCTCGTCGACGCCGCCAAGGTCGAGGACATGCCGCAGTCGTTCCGCATCAAGCTGGTCGACCCGGACAACTACCAGCCGATCGTCCAGGCGGTGAAGGGCCAGCCGGGCGTGGCGCAGGTGCTCGACCAGAAGGAACTGATCGGCCCGTTCTTCGTGATGCTCGACCGGCTCGCCTTCGTCGCGCTGGCGGTGGCGATCATCCTGGTGCTGGCGGCCGCCCTGCTGATCGGTAACACGGTCCGGCTGTCGGCGTTCAACAGACGCAGGGAGACCGGCATCATGCGGCTGGTCGGCGCGTCCAACCTCTACATCCAGCTCCCCTTCGTCATGGAGGGCGTCATCGCCGGTCTGATCGGCGGTGTGTTCTCGGCGATCATCCTCATCATGGCCAAGGTCTTCCTGTTCGAGGAGCTCGGCAGCTTCTTCGGCGATGCCACCTCCCAGCTCGGCTGGAACGACGTGGCCCAGACGATCACGATCACCATGGTCATCGGCGTCGTGATCTGTGTGCTGGCCTCGTTCGTGACGCTCCGCCGTTACCTCAGGGTCTGACCATGCGCGCGCGGATGGGCCGCCGTCGCTCCGGCCGCCGGTAAAGTCGGAAGCATGCCACGTGAGACCGGGCGGAAGGTCATCGCCCAGAACAAACGTGCTCGGCACGACTACCACGTCGACGAGACCTTCGAGGCGGGGCTCGTGCTGCAGGGCACCGAGGTCAAGTCGCTCCGCGAGGGCCGCGCCTCGCTCGTCGACGGCTACGCCAGCATCGACAATGGCGAAGCGTGGCTGCTCAACGTGCACATCCCCGAATACACGCAGGGCACGTGGACCAACCACACGGCCCGCCGCAAGCGCAAGCTGCTGCTGCACCGCAAGGAGATCGAGAAGCTCGCCGCCAAGACCAAGGAGGGCGGGCTCACGATCGTGCCGCTGGTGCTCTACTTCAAGGACGGCCGGGCCAAGATCGAGATCGGGCTGGCGCGCGGTAAGAAAGACTGGGACAA
Source organism: Nonomuraea mesophila (assembly GCF_004352805.1). NCBI lineage: Bacteria > Bacillati > Actinomycetota > Actinomycetes > Streptosporangiales > Streptosporangiaceae > Nonomuraea > Nonomuraea mesophila. Next base: position 25,677 of record NZ_SMLD01000091.1, on the reverse strand, counting down.
ACGGCACGCACTGGCGGAGCAGCAGGCCAAACGCGAAATGGCCCGGGCGCTGCGGCACCGCACCCGATGAGAGCGGCGGCACCGCACCCATGACACGCGCCCGCCGCACCCTGTCCGCCGGCCTCACGCTGGCGGTCGCGAGCACGATGCTGACCGGCTGTTTCGAGGAGCCGTCGCCGCACGACGCGGTGCGCGACTTCCTCGTGGGCTGGCAGTCGGGCGACTACGAGCTGGCGGCCGGCCGCGCGGACGGTGACGTGGCCACCGTGCGCAAGGCGCTGGCCGACGCCAAGCTGGAGCTCGACGCCGCCTCCTTCCGCTTCAAGATCACGACTGTCACCGTGACGGGCGAGGAGTCCAGGGCCGGTTTCCACGCCGAGGTCGATCTCGGGGAGAACAACCCGCTCTGGGAATACGACGGCGTGCTGCCGCTGCACCTGGTCGACGGGGTGTGGAAGGTGCGCTGGTCACCGTCCGTGCTGCATCCGCAGCTCAAGGAGGGCCAGCGCTTCGCCGTCGACACCGACCCGACGCCACGCCAGCCGGTTCTCGACAGGTCGGGAGACTCGCTGCAGACCGACACCGTCCTCTATGTCGCGGGCGTCTATCCCGCCAAGCTCGGCGGCAGGGCGGAGGAGGTCGTGGCCCAGCTGTCCGAGGTCACGGGTTACGCCCAGGACCGCCTGCTGAGCCGCATCAGGTCCTCGCCGCCCGACAAGTTCGTGCAGCTGGTCACGTTCGGGCGCTCGCGCTACCAGTCGATGCAGCCCAAGCTCGACGCGATCGCCGGGATCGAGATCGAGCCGCAGGACCAGCCGGTCAACCCCGACGCGCCCCGGCAGATCGTCGGCACCGTCAGCGCGCTCACGCCGGAGAGCGAGCAGAAACTCGGCGGCCCGCAGCGGGCCGGCGACTCGGTCGGCAAGAGCGGCCTGCAGCAGGCCTACCAGGAATACCTGACGGGCTCCACGCAGACCAAGGTGATCACTCTTGACCTCAAGACCGGCGAGCAGGTCACCCTGCTGAAGGAGTGGCCGGGCCGGCGCAACCTGTCGGTGAAGACCACGATCGACCGCGCCGTCCAGGCGGCGGCCGAGCGGGCGGTTTCCCTCACCGAGACCAGCGCGCTGGTGGCCGTCGACCGCAACACCGGCGAGATCCGCGCGGTCGGCACCAAGAACATGCACCAGGAGAAGCAGGCCCTGGCCGGCAAGTTCCCCGCGGGCACGGCGTTCTCCATCGTGGCCGCCGACGCGCTGCTGAAGGCCGGTGTGAGCCCCAGACAGCGGCTGGCCTGCCCGCAGGAGCGCACGGTCGGGGGCGCGAAGTTCGCCAACTCCGGCGGGAGCGTGGGCGCGACGCAGTCGGCCACGTTCCGCGAACACTTCGCCAAGGGCTGCGTGACCGCGCTGGCCTCGCTCGCCCGCCGGGTCACGGCAGCCGACCTCGCCAAGAGCGCCAAGGCCTACGGCATCGGGCAGCCATGGCGGCTGCCGCTCAAGTCGTTCAGCGGCACCCTGCCCGAGCTGGCCGGTGACGCCGACAAGGCCAAGGCCATCGCGGGCCAGAACGTCGAGGTGAGCCCGCTCAGCATGGCGCTGGTGGCCGCCGCCGTCGCCTCGGGCACCTGGCATCCGCCCGTGCTGGTCACCGAGCCCAAGTCGCCCGATCCGGCGGCCGAGGTCGTCCCGACCGCACAGCCCGCGCCGGTGCCCGTCGACCCCAAGGTCCGCTCGGCGCTGACGGCGATGATGCGGTCCGGCGCGGCCGGCACGCCCGCCCAGGCGGGCAAGGGCAAGGTCTACGGCGTGACGGCGACGGCGGGCGGCGAGCACACCTGGTTCGTCGGCTGGCAGGGGGACGTGGCGATCGCGGTGCTGGCGAAGAACCACGACGCCGGCGCGGTGGCGGGCAACTTCTTCGCGGCCCTGCGCGGTTAGTGGAAGCGCCCGGACACCGCTGGTGGAAGTCGCTCGGACACCCATTGTGAGAATTTCGTGACGCGGAGCAACCATGCGGGTGGCCGGCTGCGTCTTACTGAGTGACTGGGCCCGCTCGGGGGGTTGCGGATCCAGTCGCCGTGATGAGACAGGACTTCATCTCGGGGGAAGTCCTGCCGTCCGGACCGGCTCGACCCTGCCGGTCGGCCCCCGGGAGCGCGTGCCACCGTGCCACGCTCCCGGGGGTTTCGCCATGAGGGAATTAAGTTGGCGCGAAGGGCGTTCTCCCCTGTACATTCGTGTCGCGCAGCTCTTTCGAGGGGTGTGTTGACAACTGCACAGGGGGTGACTGGCTTCGACTTTGGCCTTGCAAGCCAGGTGAAGCGGGCCGAGGACTGCGGACATAACCTCGTTAATCCTGTGACCGCAAACAATAAGTGCCAATTCCAAGAGCACTGTGGCGGCCAGGGACTCCCTGGCCCTCGCTGCCTGAGCAGCGAAACCACTGTCAGCCCGGGAGTGCCTTCGGCCCGGTGTCTGGCATCGCTAGAAGGCTCAACCGGTCGACCCGGCCACGGGGGAGATCGGGAAATCTAACAGTGGCTGAGCCCGTCGGCGACTTGCCTGCGTGATCGCCGGGGCTGAGAAAAACACAGCAGGCTGCGCCCGGAGAAGCCCTGACTTGGGGTTGAAGGACGCGGGTTCGATTCCCGCCACCTCCACCACCTCAGACCGCCTCTTGCCTGCGAAACACCTCAGGCAAGGGGCGGTTTCGCGTTCGTGGGCACCATGGGGGCACGAGCCTGTCGGAGCAGGACGTTAGCCCTGGTCGGCCCTTACGTTCCGACTCTCGCCCGGGAGTCGCTCAGTCACCACGGCTTGGCGCGCGTTGGCCGGCGAGATGGAGGCGCCTCCTCGGACGGGGAGTTCGAGGTCCGGTACGCTCCCGCTGTCTGAGGACACCCACCGCCGCGCCCTTACCGTCCTCCGTTATCTGGACCAAGCCTGACCTCTGACAGGAAGGTGCATCTAGGTGCACCCAGGGCGATATCCAGCGCCATTCCCTCCTCGCCGGGCCGTTCCTAGGCTCGCCGCATGACATTCACGCGTACTCTCAGCTCAGCGGTTGTGAGCTTGGTAATCGTCATAGCAGGGGCCGCGCCGGCGGACGCGGCCCCGCGGAATGCCGTACGGACCGATGCGGGTTGGGTGCGCGGTCAGATCGCCTGGGACCACCGGATCTTCCAGGGCATCCCCTACGCCGCTTCTCCGGTCGGCGACTTGCGCTGGCAGTCGCCCCAGCCGGTCACTGCCTGGCGTGGTGTCCGCGCCGCGACACGCCCCGGTGACAGGTGCGCCCAGTCCACGGATCTGTGGGGGTTGCCGGCCAGCGACAGCGAGGACTGCCTGTACCTCAACGTGACCGTCCCGCGCTCGGCCACTCCGCGCCGCCCCCGGCCCGTCATGGTCTGGTTGCACGGCGGCAGCCTGACGAAGGGGGCCGGCAGCGACTACGACGCCACCCGCCTGACCACGCGCGGCGACGTCGTAGTGGTCACCGTCAACTATCGGCTGGGCGTGTTCGGCTTCTTCGGGCATCCCGGACTGGCGGGCAGCGGGGCCTACGGGCTGGAGGACCAGCAGGCGGCATTGCGCTGGGTCCAGCGCAACATAGCGGCCTTCGGAGGCGACCCGCGCAACGTCACGTTGTTCGGGGAGTCCGCCGGAGCGCACTCGGTGTGCGCCCACCTGGCGTCGCCCACCGCCGCCGGCCTCTTCCATCGGGTGATCACCCAAAGCACGTTCTGCTCCCAGACCGCCTTCACCGGCAGCCGCTTGAGGCCGGTCATGGACCTTCCGATGTGGGTTCCCAAGGCCGCCCACGAGGCGCACGGAGCCACCACCGCCACCGCGCTCGGCTGCACCGATCCGAAGACAGCCGTCACCTGCCTGCGTGGCAAGCCCGTCTCCAAGCTCCTCGCGCAGGAGCCGCTCGCCCTTCCGGGCTACGGCAACGCCGTGCTGCCTGCCGATCCCGCGACCGTCTTCGCGCAGGGCCGCTTCCACCGCGTGCCGATCCTCACCGGCATCACCCGTGACGAGGGGACCCTGTTCACCGCGTTGATGTTCCCCGGTCTCACCGAGCAGGGATACCAGGAGGGCCTGCGGCACATTTTCGGTGACAACGCCGCGGCGATCGCGGCGAAGTACCCCTCCCGTGGGCGGCCGACGCAAGCCGTAGCGGCGATCATGAGCGATCTCGACTGGGCGTGGGCCGGTCGTGCCAGTGACCGAATGCTCAGTGAGCGCACCCCGGTCTACTCCTACGGGTTCGCCGACCGTACCGCGCCGCCGATCTTCCCCCTTCCCGGTGGCGTGGAGCCGCTCGCCTCGCACGGATCGGAACTGTCGTTCCTGTTCCCCGGGGCCTCGCTCACCCGCGAGCAGCGGAAGCTCGGCGACACGATGATCACGTACTGGTCCCGCTTCGCGGCGACCGGCGACCCCAACGCTCCTGGCCTGCCGCGCTGGAGCCCCGTGCGCACCGGGCATGTCCATCGTCTGGCTCCGGGCCCCGGTGGCGTAGGCATCTACGATCAGGACGCCCTTCACAAACTGGCCTTCTGGGACCGCCTGGCGGGCCGCTGACCTGCCGGACACCCATCCGGGGCGGCGTGGTCGACATGGCCGGCCCGCCGACAGGTAGGCCTCTCCCCGCCGTCGTTCGAACTGCCGGCGGGAATGGTCCCTTCGGCGAGCAACTGGTCCTGGAGACGCCGGCCGCTGCGAGGGTCCATGCCAAGCTCGGCGCCGTTCATGTCCGGGTTGGCGGCGAGCCGTTTCCGAGCCCGGTTCTTGGTCGCGTTCCTGCCCACCGGAGGGCGCTCCCTCGGCGGGCGGGCGGCCGTCTTCTTCGGGGACGAGCCGCCGGTCGCGGACTTGGCGGCGTTCGGGCGCCGCGGCGGTGGATACGCGCAGGTCAGACTGCTTGCGCAGGTTCTCCTCCAGGCTCGCCTTCGCGGCGGCGATGTCCGCCTCAGCTTGGCGTCTGATGTCCGCCTCCCACGCCTGGACTCGCTGGGCCTCGGCAGCCGCGGCCCGCTGTTCACGAAGGCGGTGGAAGCGGTCCTCTGCCCCGGCACGTGAAACCGCTCCCGCCCGCCGCGTCGTACTGCGGCCGTTTCTGACCCCTACCAGGACGTGGGCGCCGGTGGCCGGTGTCAGAGACCGTCACCGGTGTTCTGCGCGGTGGTGACCGAGAAGAGTCCCACTTTCTCCATGCGGCTGACCACGTCCTCGAAGCCGGCCTCGCGCGCCCAGCCGTGGGCCTGCTGCACGGACCTGCACTTCATGACCCAGGGCACGCCGTCGCGGTTGGGCAGCACATTGGCGATGAACTCCAGCTGCGGGTGGTGGGTCTGGGTGGTGAAGATGAGGACGCCGTCGGGTGCGAGCAGGTCGCGCAGGCGGGCGATCGACTTGCCGATCAGTTCCTCGTCCAGGATCAGCTCGTACAGACCGGAGACCACGATGATGTCGGCCGGGCGGTCGAGCGGCGCGGGTTCGAAGGCGTCGCCCTGCTCGTAGACGATGTTGGTCAGGCCGCGTGCCGCCGCCTGCTTCTCGCCGAGCGCCAGCCCGTCGGTCGCGAGGTCGCGGCAGACCACCTGGGTCTCCGGTTGTTCCTTGGCCAGGTCCTGGAGGTAGCGGCCGGGGCCCGAGGCCACGTCGAGGATCAGTGTCCGGCCCGCCCGGGCGGAGACCTCCTCCCTGAGTGTGTCGTGCAGCAGGGCCCGCCTGGCGCGGATCGCCCGCCAGCCGACGGCGTCGAGGTAGACCCGGTCGATGAGTCTGCCGAGGCCGAGCCGGCCGTGCGACGTGTCGGCGTAGACGTAGTCGAGCATCGTGCCGCTGTCGAAGCCGTGCCGGTAGCCGATGCGGATGCCTTCGCTGAGCCGGCCGACCGTGCGCAGCAGGAACCGCATGAGGGTCCACTTCAAGAGATATCTCCTTCGATGAGGTTGTGCGCGGTCTCCAGGTCGGCGACGGGCCGGTTGAAGCGGACGAGCACCTGTCCCCGCCGCACCCGCCCGTGCACGGGCAGCACCTCGGAGGTGCCGTGGAGGGTCACGGGCTGAATCGGTACGCCCGCCTTTTCGGCGACGCGCGCTGCCCCGGAGCGGAACGCGCCGACCCGGCCGTCCCGCGAGCGCGTGCCTTCGGGGAAGACGACGACGATGCGTCCCTGTTCCAGGACCCGTACGGCGTGCGCGAGGTCGGCCGAGCCACCCCCGCCGCGCCGTACGGGAAAGCCGGCGACGAGGGCGCGGCAGACGAGCGAGCGCAGCGGGCCCGCGAACCAGTAGTCGGCGGCGGCCGCCACCACGGGACGCCTGCGCGCGGGCAACGCGGCGAGCAGCGCCGCGGTGTCGGCGTGGGAGCTGTGGTTGGCGACGACCACGCACGGCCCGTCGGGGACCGTCCCTTCGACTCGGAAGCCGCCGTTGCAGGTGAAGGCCGTCCGCCACAGGCACCGCCGCAGCAGGGCGCCGGTCATGCCGGCACCACCGCCAAGGCCACAGGGATGAGGGGCACGTCGTTCATGAGAGCACCACCGCAGCAATGAGGGGTCGTTCGTGTGGGCGCTGCTGCTACGGCCGGGAGTGAGCAGGGAAGTGTCGTTCATGAGAGCGGCACCGCCAGGGCGAGGGCGATCAGGAGGGAGTCGACGCGGTCGAGCAGGCCGCCGAAGCCGGGTAGCCAGGTGCCCGCGTCCTTGACGCCCGCGCCGCGCTTGACCATCGACTCCACCAGGTCGCCGAGGGGAGCGCCGACGGCGACGGCCACGGCCAGGGCGGGGGTGAGGGCTCCGAGCAGGGCCAGTACGGCGAGCCCTCCTGCCGCGCCGCCCAGTACGCCGCTCCAGGTCTTGCCTGGTGACAGGGGTGACAGCCGCGGGCCGCCGATGAGGTTGCCGCCGCACCATGCCGCCACGTCGGCGATGGCGACGGCCAGGCAGAGCGCGAACGCCTGGGCGGGGCCGAGCAGGACGAGCCCGGCCAGGGGCGCGAGCCAGAGCAGCCCGAACAGGCCGAAGGCGGCCCTGCGGGCGCCGTCCTCCGCGTCGCCGGACAGCACCGGCGCCAGCACCATGGCCGGCAAGCACACGGCGACCGGCCAGTACGGGTCCCCCATGAGCGCGCCGATGGGGAGGAGCGCGGCGTGGGCGATAAGGATGACACGTTCGGGGGCGCGCAGCCGTACCAGGCGGGTGTATTCGACGGCGCAGACGACGCCGAGCAGGATCGCGAGCACGGCGGCACCCCGGGGGCCGAGCAGGAGGCAGCCGGTCACGAGCGGCGCGGCGACGGCCCAGGTGGTCCAGCGGCGCACCAGCTCGCGCTGCCTGGACCGCCACACCGCCAGCCCGCTCACTCCGAGGGCTCCGGCCAGGTAGGGGGCGGTGTCGAGGATCATGACGCGGCCTCCCGCAGCTCGCGGTGGACGCGCGTGATCCGTACGACCGCCGTGAGCAGGGAGCCGGCGGCGAGCACGATGAGCCAGCCCGTCCAGCCCGTGAGGGCGAGCAGCACCAGCAGCGTGCAGCGCTCGGTCTTGCCGACGGGGCCGCCCTGCGGACGCCGCGCCCCCGCGGCGGCGCCCGCGAGTGCGGCCCATGAGGGGAGGGTGGCGGCCAGCGCGGCGGCGGTCACGAGCGCGGGGCGGGCCAGTGCCAGGCATCCGGCGAGCGCCGCGTACTCGGCGATCCGGTCGCCCAGCTCGTTGACCACGGCGCCGAACCTGGTGCTCCGGCCGCTGTCGCGGGCGACGCCGCCGTCGAGGTTCGCGCAGGCCAGGCGTCCGGCGAGGGCGGCCGCGACGGCCAGCGCCGCCCACGGTCCCGTCTCGCCCAGGCCGAGTACGGCCCCCGCCGCCGCCCCGAACACGATGCCCGACACGGTGATGGCCGAGGGGTGGACGCCACGGGTGACCAGGAACGCCCGCACCCCGCTGAGCCGGGCGGCGTACCAGGGTTTGAGCGCGTACAGACCGTTCATGTCGGCCAATGTCTCGCGTCATGGCAGGCCGATACATGGGGGTTTCTGCGCAATCGCCCCTAGGTACTGCTACTCACCGGTAAGTACTCGCCGAGCCGGCCTGGTCCTCTGCGGGATCCTGAGCATCGTGACTGTGATCGTCGGACACAGCGCCATGACAGAGATCGATGGAAGGTAGGGGGCTGGCAACGGCCGGGCTGGTGCTCGGCCACATCGCTCTGGTGTTGTGGGGGCTCGGGCTGCTCGTCTATCTGTCGAACTGATCGCCCCGAACGCCCTCCGCCCGCGACGACGGCGCCGGCGGAGGGCGTTCCGCATGTTCAGGCCCCGGGATCGATCGCGTGGCCAACCATGCTGCGGACAATTGTCCGGCGCAGTGCTTGCGCTGGGGATCAGACTCTTGACAGGTGACGCTGGGCACATCATTCTGAGGCCAGCCCATGGTGACCACTATACGGACGAGTGTCCGCCACGTGCGCGGCGGCGCGTCCGACGGTGGTCGCGTGCCCCCCAGCGCATAGGAACGCCAGATGAGCAGCACCACAGAGCGCCCCCAGGGCGGCGCCTCCCCGCAGGTGACGAAGGCCTCCGTCGCGATCGGCTTCGCCGTCCTGTGCGCGTCGTACATGCTCAACGCGATGGACCGGCAGATCTTCTACCCCCTCCTGCCCGAGATCAGGACCGAACTCGGCTTCTCCCTGGAGCAGGGCGGGCTGCTGGCCACCGGCTTCACGCTGGGGCTCGCGCTCGCCGGGCCGCCGGCCGGCTATCTGGCCGACCGGCTGTCCCGCAGGACGATCATCGTCATCAGCGTGCTGGTGTACTCACTCGGCACGCTGGCCATCCCGCTGGCCGTCGGATTCGTCGACATGAGCATCTACCGCCTCGTCTCCGGCGTCGGCGAGGGCGTGCAGGCCACCGCCCTGTACGCGGTGATCGGGGCGTTCTTCTTCCACCGGCGGGCGCTGGCCGCGGGCTTCGTGGGCGTGGCGTTCGGGCTCGGCGTCTTCCTCGGCCCGCTCATCGGCACGGGACTCGCCGAGAACTCCGGCACCTGGCGCACACCGTTCTTCCTGTTCGCCGCCGCGGGTCTCGTCATGAGCCTGCTCATCGCGCTCACGGTGTCGCGCAAGATGACCGAGGCGGTCACCGGCACGGCCACCGAGGCCGACGCCACGTCGTACGAGCACGTGCCGGCCTCCCCCTACAACCGCAACACGCTCGCCGTGGGCATCGCCTGTGCCGTGTCCGGCCTGGTCTTCTACGGCTATCTCGGGCTCTACCCGACCTTCCTTCGCGAAGCGCTCGGCTTCACCGCCGACCAGGCGGCCTTCGCGGTGTCCATGGGCGGTCTCGGCGCCATGATGGCCCTGCCGGCCGGCTGGCTGGGCGACCGGTTCAACCAGGCCCGCCTCCTGATCTTCGCCATGGTCGCCACGTCGGTCACCGCCTACCTCATGTACCAGGTCGCGACCGGCACCACGGCACAGAATGTGCTCTCCTTCCTCATGGGCACGTTCGCCAGCGGCTTCCTGTTCACCAACTGCTCCACGGCGATGCAGCGGGCCGTCCGCCCGCACCACGTCGGCCGGGGCGCCGGCCTGTTCATCCTCACCTACTACGTCGCCGCGGCCTTCTCCGGGCTGCTGTTCGCCCGGCTGGTGGGCGCGCTCGGCTGGGACGGCGCCGGTCTCTGGCAGCTCACCCTCCTGCCCGTGCTCGGCGTGGCGGGCCTGCTGCTGGTCGACCCGGCCAGGATGGTCCTGCGGCGGTAGGCCGATCCGGCTCGTGAACGGCGGTGTCCTGACGGGCGCCGCCGTTCTGGCGCAGGCGTATCCGGCGGTGTCCTTACGGATGCCGCCGTTTTGGCGTGGGCGAATCCGCCGCCAAACTCCGCGATGGCGTTCATTCTTTCAAATCATGGCCAAGGAAATGTTGCGGAGCGCGCGGCGTGCTGACACCCCGACGTTCTCGATTTAGCTCGTCCGTGGAGCTACGATCAAGTCGCTCGCTGCGGGATTGTTCGCGTATTGCATAGCAAAGCCCCTGCTCAACGCCTATGCCGCGGCAGGTTGCCGGAAAGGTGACTAGTGGCTACATAGGTGGATCGGATTGGCTGATCGAAGGCCGGTCCGGTCGAAAGAGCAATTTCCGGAGAAGCAGTGGCTGTTAGCGTTGAGGGCGGCCGGCGGGCCGCGCGGCCGGAGGGCCGCCAGAGCTCACGACTATGGCGGGCGACCCAGCCACTCGTTCTGGCCGGCATCGACCTGCTGTGCATGGCCTTCGCCGCCGCCCAGGTGGGCCGCGGCCTTGCGCCCGTCGTCCTCGCGGCCGTCCTGGTCGTCGTGCTCAACGGCCTCGGCCGGGTGTACGCGCCACGGGTCCTGCCCTCAGGCCTCGACCATGGCGGCTGGATCGCCGGATCGGGGACGGTGGCCGCCTGCGTGGCCTTCCGGGAGTCGGCGTCGTTCCTCACGATCGTGTTGTGCGCGCTGCTCTACACGTTCCTCGCCATGTGCGGCAGGAGCGTGCTTTCCTTCGCGGTACGCAGGGCGCACCGCTACGGCCGGCCGGCGCCCACGCTGGTGATCGGCGCGGGCCCGCACGGCCACCGGCTGGCGCGGAACCTGCTCGCCCACCCCGAGTACGGCCTGCTTCCTCTGGGTTTCCTCGACGAGACGGGCGGTGACCACCCCGGTCTGCCGGTGCTCGGCCTGCCCGTGCTCGGCCGGCCCGGCGAGATCGCGCACCTCATCCAGGCCTACGAGGTGCGCGCGGTCATCCTCGCAGGGCAGGGCCGGCAGCCGCTCGCGCGGACGGCGAGGGCGCTGGGCTGCGAGGTGTACCTCGCACTCGACCTGGACGAGCTCATCGTCGACTTCGTCACGCTGCGCGAGCACGTACGCGGGTTCCCGCTGCTCCGCATGCGTCCCGCCGCGCAGCGCAGCGCGTTCTGGCCGCTGAAGCGGGCGATCGACATCGCGGTCGCGCTGATCGGCCTCATCCTGACCGCGCCGGTCCTGGCGCTCTGCGCGCTGGTCATCCGCGCGGAGGTCGGCCAGAGCCCGCTGTTCAGGCAGCGGCGTGTCGGCGGCCAGGGGGAGCCGATCGATGTGATCAAGCTCAGGACGATGAAGCCCGCCGACGCGCACGAGTCGGCGACCCTGTGGAGCATCGCCCACGACAGCCGCGTCGGCCCGGTGGGCAGGCTGCTGCGCAGGACGTCGGTCGACGAGCTGCCGCAGTTGTGGAACGTTCTCAAGGGCGACATGAGCATCGTCGGCCCCCGGCCTGAGCGCCCGCACTTCGTCGACGAGTTCTCCCGGACGATCCCCGGCTACGGCATGCGGCACAGGACACCGGCCGGGATCACCGGGTGGGCGCAGATCCACGGCCTGCGCGGCGACACCTCGATCGAGGACCGCGCCCGGTTCGACAACCACTACATCGACGGCTGGTCACTCGGCACGGACCTCAAGATCATGGTGCGGACCGTGGGGTCCCTGCTGCGGCTGGGCGGGAGCTGACTCTTGGGCGCCCTGCACCGACCGAGCCTCGTGGCGGCCGCGACCGTGCTCCTCACCTGCCTGCCCGCCGGAGCCGACGGCCCGTTCGGGCAGGCGCGGGTGACCGCCGCCGACCTCGCCACCGTCGCGCTGACCGCCGTCGCGCTCGCCCTCCTGATCGCGAGCCCGCGCGCCGGACTGCCCGCCCGCGCGCTGGTCCTCGCGCCCGTCGCGGGCGCGGCCTGCGTCGCCGTGCTGGCCTCGCCCGACCTGGTGGCGAGCGTGCCCGGCTGCCTCAGGTACGTCCAGGTGTTCGTGATCGTCCCGGTGGCAGTCATGGTGACGCTGCGCGACCGGGCCGACCGGCTGATCGTGGGCGGAGCGGTCGTCGCCGCTGCGGCCCTGCAGGGCGTGGTCGGCTGCGTGCAGGCGCTCACCGGGACCGGGGCGTCGTACGCGGGGGAGCGGGTCCGGGCCGTCGGCACGTTCGGCGCGGCCGACGTCATGGGCATGGCCAGCGTGGTCAGCTTCGGCGTGATCATCCTGCTGGGCGCGGGACTCGCCGTACGCGGACAGTGGCGCGCGGCCGCGTTCGGGGGCGCGGCCCTGCTCTGCGTCCCCCTCGCCCTGTCGCTCAGCAGGGGAGCCTGGCTGGCCCTGCTCTGCGCGGTCCTGGTCATGGTGTTCCTGCACAGCCGGGTGCTCGCCGCCCGGGTGATCCTCGCCTGCGCCGCCGCCGGGCTCGTGCTGCTGGCCGCCGGGCTCGGCACGGGATCGGACACGCTGGGCCGGCGGGTCGCCTCGATCGCCACCGCCGTGACCCAGCCCGACCAGTCGCTGAGCGACCGGTACACCCTGTGGCGCACCGCCGCCGGCATGTGGCTCGACCACCCGATCACCGGGGTGGGCCCGCGCCGGTTCGCGGAGCTGCGCGACACGTACGCGCCCATCGAGCTGTCGTCCGGCAGCGACACCGACGACCCGGTGCACGGCTTCCAGCGCCGGCCGCTGCTCTCGCCGCACAACATGTACCTGCTGACCCTCAGCGAACAGGGGCTGCTCGGCCTGGCCGCGCTCGGCCTGTGCCTGGGCTCCCTGGCGTGGTGGGCGGTCAGAGGGGGCGCGGTCATCGCGGCCGGGCTGCTGACGTGGCAGCTGGCCGACTTCGTCTACGGCGACATCGGCGGGCCTCCGACGCTGGTCATGTCGGTCGTGCTCGGGCTCGTCCTGTCGCGCGTCGCCCGGGCCGAGCCGTCGGTGACCGGCGTACCGGCCGGGCGCGGCGGGGCACGATGACGACGGCCACCTCGCCCGCGGTCAGGGCCGTCAGCGTCACCGCGCTGCTCATCGGGCTCGGCTCGCTGCTCGGCTTCGCCCGTGACCTGCTGCTGGGCACGACGTTCGGGGCCGACGCCGGCACCGACGCGTTCCTCGTCGCCTGGACCATCCCGGAGACCGCGGCGCCCCTGCTCATCGAGGGCGCGATGGCCTTCGTCCTGGTGCCGCTGTTCAGCCGGGTGGTGGAGGCGGGCGACGACCCGCGGGTCCTGGTGTCGTCGACGCTGCCGTACCTGTGCCTGGGGCTCGCGGCGCTGAGCGCGGTGGCCGCCGCGAGCGCGCCGTGGCTGGTCGGCGTGCTCGCCCCCGGCATTCCGCGGGCGGACCTCGCGGCCGACTGCATGCGGGTCGCCTCGGTCACGATCCTCACGTTCGGGCTGGCCGGATATCTCAGTGCGGCGCTCCGCTCGCACGAGACGTTCGCGCCGCCTGCCGCCATCTACGTCGCCTACAACCTGGGGATCATCGTCTGCCTGTGGTCGCTGCGCGACCAGGGCGCGTACGGCGCCGCGGTGGGCGTGGCCGTGGGCGGCGTCGCCATGGTGCTCGTCCAGGCTCCGGCGTTCGTGCGGCGCTTCGGCCTGCCCCGCCGCCCGGCGCGCGGGATGCCGCTGCCGCTGGCGGCGTTCCTGCCCGTCGCGGTCTTCACGCTCGCGCGCCAGAGCCAGGTCTTCATCGAGAGGTTCGTCGGCTCCTCGCTGCCCGAAGGGTCGATCTCGCACCTCAACTACGCGCAGAAGATCGCGCAGGTGCCGATGGTGCTGTCGCTGATCGTGGCGACGGTGACCTTTCCCGCCCTCGCCCGCGCCGTCGCCGCCGGCGACCGCGAGCGGGCCCGTGAACGGCTGGCCGGTGACGTGGTCGCCGCCTCGGCGATCGTGTTGCCGGCCACGGCGGCGCTGCTGGTCTGCGCTCCCGACGTCGTGGCCGTCCTGCTGCGCTACGGCGCGTTCACCGAGGCGGACACCGCCGCCACCGCGCAGATCATGCGGGTGTACGCGCTGGGCCTGCTCGGCCAGGCGGTCGTGGGGGTCGTGTGCCGCGCCTACTTCTGCGGGCCCCGCGCCTCGTGGTACCCGGCGCTGGCGATGGCCGCGGGGCTGGCCACGACGGCTCTGCTGGCCCGGCCGGCGTGGGGCGTCACGGGGCTGGCCGCGGCCAACGCCGCCGGGATCACGCTGACCGGAGTGGTGCTGGTGGCCGGGCTGCGCCGGCGGGTCATCGCCCTGCCGCTGCGCGCCGCCGCCGCGCCCGTCGGGGTGCTGCTCCTCGCCGCCGCGGGCGCCGCGGGCGCGGGCCTGCTGACGCGGCCGCTGCTCACGGGCCTGCCGCAGCCGGTGGCACTCGCCCTGACCTGCGCCGCGATCGCCGCCGCCGGCTGCGCCGTCGCGGCGCTGGCGGGGGCCTCGACCACGTTCACAGAAATCACCCGCTCGATCAGGACGCGAGGCCGCGGATGACCGCCATGCCGTACGTGCTCATGTACCACTCCGTCGACAAATGCGACGACGATCCCTTCCAGATCACCGTCTCGCCCGACCGCTTCGCCCGGCAGCTGCTCTGGCTGGCCCGGCGCGGCCTGACCGGCGTCTCCATGAGCCGGCTCCTGCGCGCCCACATGGAGGGCGACGCGAAGGGCCTGGTCGGGCTCACCTTCGACGACGGGTACGCCGACTTCCTCAGCGAGGTCGTCCCCGCGCTGCTCGAACGCGGGTTCAGCGCCACGGTCTTCGTGGTGTCGGGCCTGGTCGGCGAGCACAACGCCTGGGACGCGGGAGGGCCGCGCAAACCGCTCATGGACGCCGACGGCCTGCGCTGGGCCGCGCGGCACGGCATGGAGATCGGCTCCCACTCGGCCGGACACCGCTCGCTGACCGGGCTGAGCGAGGCCGAGCTCCATGACGAGGTGGCGGGTGGCAAGGCGGCGCTGGAGGCCCTGCTCGGCGAGCCGGTCAACGGCTTCTGCTACCCGTACGGGCACGCCGGCGCACGAGAGGTGGACGCCGTGCGCAGGGCCGGCTACGGCTACGGCTGCGCGATCTGGAAGTCGGAGCTCAGCGGCCGGTACGCGCTGCCGCGCACCTATGTCGGCGAGCGGGACGGCGCGCTGCGGCTGCGGGCCAAGCACGCGCGTCACCGGGTCCGGTGGGCCTGGTGAGGGTCCTGCACGTCATCACGGGGCTGGCGGCGGGCGGCGCGGAGCAGCAGTTGCGGTTCCTGCTGCCGCACCTGCGGGCCCGGTGCGACGTCGCGGTCCTCACCGGCAGCGGCGTGGTCGCGGACGCCATCGCGCGCACCGGCGTGCCCGTCCACCAGGTGGGGATGCGCGGCAACCGGGATCTGCGGGCCGTCGGGCGGCTGGCCCGGCTCATGCGCAGGCACCGCTACGAAGTGGTGCACACCCACCTGTACCGCGCCTGCGTGTACGGCAGGCTGGCCGCGCGGCTGGCGAACGTGCCCGCGATCGTGGCGACCGAGCACTCGATCGGCCGCGAGCAGATCGAGGGGCGCGGGCTCACCCTCCCCGTCAGGGCGCTGTACCTGGCCAGCGAGCTGCTCGGGCACCTGACCGTGGCCGTCTCACCGACCGTGGCCGACCGGCTGGCCGGCTGGGGCGTGCCGCGCTCGCGCATCGTGGTGATCCCCAACGGGGTCGACGGCCGGGCGTTCGGCTTCGACGCGGCGCTGCGCCGGCGCACCCGGCTGCGGCTGGGCGTGCCCGCGCACGCCTTCGTGATCGGCGGGGTCGGCCGGCTGGAGCCGGGCAAACGGTTCGACACACTGATCGAGGCGCTGCCGGCGCTCGGGTCCGCGGTCCTGCTCCTGGTCGGCTCCGGTTCGTACGAGCCGCGGCTGCGGCAGCTCGCCGGTGAGGTGGGCGCGGGTCACCGGGTGATCTTCGCCGGCGAGTCGACCGACGTGCGGGCGATGTTGTCGGCGATGGACGTGCTGGCCGCTCCGTCGGCGGAGGAGACGTTCGGGCTGGCGGTCGTCGAGGCGCTCGCCGCGGGCCTTCCCGTCCTGTACACCACCTGCCCGGCCGTCGACGACCTGCCGCCGGGCTCGGCGCCCGGGGCCAGGCGGGTCCCGCAGGACCGGTTCGCCGCCGAACTGGCCGCGCTCGCCGCCCGCCCGCCCGGACGGCTGCCCCCGCCCGACGCCGTCCGCCTCTACGACATCCGCCGTCAGGCCGACCGGCTGGAGTCGCTCTACCTGCGCCTGCTGGGCGCCGTACCCACGGAGGACCAACGATGACATGGACCCGGGCCCGCATCATGAGCGTGCTCGCGCGATGGTGGCTGCCGCTGTCCCTGACGCTGGGGGCGTCGGGCGGGGCCGTGTACGCCGTGGCGAGCCAGGCCGTCTACTCCGCCGACGCCTACGTCGTGGTGGTGGCGGGCGGCGACCCGGCGCAGGCGATCGACTTCGCCTCGGCCTACGCCCGCATCTCCGCCCACCCCGGCCTGCTCACCGGCGACGAGAACGAGTGGGGCAGCCTGAGCGTGGCCGCCTCGCCGGACGCCCCGATGGTGCGGCTCACGTCCGTGGCGCCCACCGGATGGGAGGCCGCCGACCGCGCCAACCGGGCCGCCACCGCGCTGATCACGTACGCCAACAGGCACGCCACCGACACCCGCGTACGGCTGGCGCCCTTCGCCAGCGCGTCCATCCCGACCCACCCCTCGGCCCCGCTGCCGCTGGGCTGCGTCGCCGTCGGCGGCCTCGGCGCGGCCCTCGTCGCCGGGCTGGTCCGCCTGGCCGCGCCGCAGGCGCTGCGGCAGGTGCGGCGCGAAGAGCCCGCGCCGGTGCTGACGGGGGCGAAGGCGTGAGCGCGGCGACGCCGGGCGCGTCCACGTCGCAGGGCTCGCCTCCGATCCCGCGCGCCGGACGGCCCACGCTGCGGGTGGTGCCGCGCAACGCCCTGTCGGGGCTGGCGGAGGACTGGGCCGGTCTGTACGCGCGCAGTTCGGCCGCCACGCCGTTCCAGTCGTACAGCTGGCTGTGCTCCTGGTGGCGGGCGTACGGCACTCCGGGGCGGCTGCGGGTGTTCCTGGCCTACCGGGGCGGGCGGCTGGTGGCGGCGGCGCCGCTCAGGCTGGAGTATCGGCTGGGCTGCCGGGTGCTGACGCCCGTCGGCGGCGGGCAGTCCGACTTCACGGACATCATGGTGGACGACGCCGAGGGCGACGCGGGCCTGCGCGAGCTGCGCGCCGGGCTGCTCGCCCAGCCCGGCTGGGACGTGATCGACCTGCCGGAGGCGCGGCCGGGCGCGGCGGTCCTGCGGCTGGCGGCGCTCTGGGGCGGCCGGGCCTGGACCCTGCCCGCCTCCACCTGCCTGCAACTGCCCGGCCGGCCGATCGAGCAGGTGATGGCCGGGCTCAACGGCCGGCGCGCACGGAAGCTGCGTACGGCGCTGCGCAAGCTCGACGCGATGGACCTGTCGGTGGACGTGGTCGAGCCGGACCGGGTCGAGCACTCGGTGAGCGAGCTGCTGCGGCTGCACCTCCTGCAGTGGGAGAGCCGGGGGATCAACGTCCGGCACACGGAGCCGCGTTTCATGGACCACCTGACGCGGGCCACGCGGTCGCTGGTGGCGGAGGACCGCGCGGTGCTGAAGGAGTTCAGGGTACGGGGGCGGCTGCGGGCCTGCGACCTGACGGTGGTCGGGAAGGACTTCGTGGGCGGCTACCTGTACGGCGCGGATCCGGAGCTGCGTGCCGAGGCCGACGTGCTGACGATGTTGTTGCGGGACAACCTGGAGACGACCCACCGGCTGGGCCGGCCGGTGCTGAGCCTGCTGCGCGGCGACGAGCCGCACAAGGCGAAGTTCGGCTGCGAGGCGATCGTCAACCAGCGGGTGATGCTGGGCCGCGGCGTACGTTCGGCCGCCTACGCCGCGAGCGCCGGCGCCCGGCTGGCGGGCCAGGAGCTGCTGAAGCGGCGCTGCCCACGGCTGGTGGAAAGGTTCGCGACATGGCGGTGAGGCCGCGCGTCCTGCACGTCACCCAGCCGGTGGACGGCGGGGTCGGCGCGTACGTGGCGACGGCCGCGGCCGACCAGGCGAGGCGGGGCTGGCAGGTCGCGGTGGCCTGCCCGCCGGCCGGAAGGCTGGCCGGCGAGCTGGCCGCCTCTGGCGTGCCCTGCCTGGCCTGGGAGGCGGCCCGCGCGCCGGGCCCCGCCGACGTGGGGCAGGCGGCGCGGCTGGCGCGGATCGCCGGGCGGTTCGGCCCCGACGTGGTGCACCTGCACTCCTCCAAGGCCGGCCTGGCGGGCAGGGCCGCGCTGCGGGGGCGGGTGCCCACCCTCTTCCAGCCGCACGGCTGGTCGTGGCTGGCCGCCCGCGGCGTGCTCGCCGCCGCCTGCCTGGGCTGGGAGCGGCTGGCCGCGCGCTGGGCCGACCTGGTGGTCTGCGTGGGCGAGGGCGAGGCGGCGCTGGCCAGGCGGCACCGCGTGCCCGCCGAGCTGGTGGTGGTGCGCAACGGCGTGGACCTGCGCCGCTTCCGGCCGGCCGGCGCGGCGGAACGTACGGAGGCCCGCGCGGGCCACGGCATCCCCGAGGGGACGCCGCTGGCGGTCTGCGTCGGCAGGGTCACCCGGCAGAAGGGCCAGGACCTGCTGCTGTCGGCGTGGGAGCGGGTGGCCGCGCGTGACGGCGCGGCCCGGCTGGTCGTCGTCGGCGACGGCCCGCTGCTGCCCGAGCTGCGGGCGCGGGCCGTGCCGCGCGTTCACTTCACCGGCGACGTGGCCGACGCCAGGCCCTGGTACGTCGCGGCCGACGTGGTGGTGCTGCCCTCCCGCTGGGAGGGGCTGCCGTTCACGGCGCTGGAGGCGCTGGCCACGGGACGATCCCTCATCGCCTGCGGCGTGCCAGGGATCGCCGAACTGGTGTCCGGGGCCGTCGGCGCGGTCGTGCCGCCCGGCGACGCGGCGGCGTTGGCGGAGGCGCTGCTGCGGAGGCTCGGGAGCCCCTCGCTGACGGCGGCGGAGGGCTCGGCCGCCGTCGGGGTGGCGGCCGGGTTCGACGTGGGCGGGTCGATGGACGCGCTCGCCGAGTGCACGCTCGGCCTGCTCGGAGTCGGTACGGGGAACGGCCGCCGGCGCAGCCGCTCACGGAAGACCTCCGCCGAGCGCGGGTTCGACGAGCACTGCCAGATGCCGTGAGGACAGTAATCGGAGATCGAGTGATAGAGCACGTTGTGACTGTCGATCCAGTCGAGCATCCGGCGGACATAGTCGGGCCGGTCGCCGTTGCGGAACAACCCCCACTCGGGGAACGAGATGGCCTTGCCGTGCTCGGCCGCGAAGTCGGCGTGCGCCTGCAGCCCGTACGGCTGGGTGACGTAGTCGGAGAAGTCGTCGCCAGGCCCCTGGTCGTAGCTGTCCATGCCGATGATGTCGACCACGTCGTCACCCGGGTAACACTCCGTCCAGGGGATGGCGTCGAGCCCGCGGCTGGGCGCGAAGTCGAAGCGGAACCGCTGGCCGGGCGTCGCGCGCATGGCCGCCACGATGCGCCGCCAGTACTGCTTCCACGCCTGCGGGTCGGGCGCGCAGCGGCTGGAGTAGGTCGTGCCGTTCATCTCCCAGCCGAGCACGATGATCGTGTCGCCCGCGCCGGCGGAGACCAGCTTCCTGCCGAGCGCGCCGAAGTGGTGGTCGCGCTCGCCGCGTGCGCCCTCGGCCAGCCGCTGGGCCACCTCGTGGTCCGGCATGCTCGACTCGTTCGGCGCGACCATCGGCACGTTCAGCGCCAGGACCCGGTCCGGTTCGGCGTTCTTCCAGCGGGTCCAGGGGCCGAGGACGAACTCGGCCCCCTCGATCGACTCCCACGTCTCACCGGGCAGATAGGTGCGCCCCACCGTCACGCTGCTGTGCAACCAGGACTCGAAGCGCTCCAGGTGCACGGGTCCGCGCGAGTCGGAGCCGAGGAAGACACCCAGCGCCGCGCCGGGACGCTGCCGGTGGTCCGGCGGGTTGTCGCCCCGTGCGCTCAGGCCCAGCCACACCGCCGCCGCAATCGTGACGATCGCCAGCGAACAACGCAGACAGCCCTTTCTCATCACCATCGCATATCCCCCGTCGGAGTTTTCCCTCATTCCCTACACCCCGAATAACGGCCGATCGGATATTCAACCTGCGATTTGCCGGATCAATAGCTATTCGTAAGGAGTAGGACGTACACCATGTTCGACCGCACCGTCCCGGCGCTCCTTCTGCGACTGGACTCCAATGTCTTTCACCACGGGACGCTCGGCGCCATTCGCTCGCTCGGCAGGGCCGGGGTGGAGGTGCACGGGCTCGTCGAGGGCGCGCACGCGCCGACGTACCGCTCCCGGTATCTGGCGCGGATGCACACGTGGTCGCGCGGCCGGGACACCGTCCAGGCGCTCACGCGGGTCGCCGAGCGCATCGGACGGCGGGCCGTGCTCCTGACGCTGGACGACGCCGGGGCCATCGCCGTCGCCGAGCACGCGGCCGAGCTGCGTCCGTACTACCTCCTGCCCGACCAGCCGCCCGGCCTGCCGCGCAGGCTGGCGGACAAGCGCCTGCTGCACCGGCTCTGCACCACGCTCGGCGTCCTCCAGCCGGAGACCCGCCTGATCACGGGCGCGGACGACGCGGCGGCGGCCGTCGCCGACCTCGGGCTGCCGCTGGTCGCCAAGTGGGCACAACCCTGGCTGCTGCCCGCCGGGCTGCGCAGGACCGGCCTGGTACGCGGGACCCAGCAGGTGGCGCGGCTGCTGCAGCACGTAGCCGGGGGCGAGCTGCTGTTCCAGCGTTTCGTGCCGGGCGGGCCGGGCTCGGACTGGTTCTTCCACGGCTACTTCGACGAGCACTCCCACTGCCTGTACGGCGGCGCGGGACGCAAGGAACGCGCCTACCCGAGAGGCGCCGGGCTCACCACCTGGGGGAGGTGGCTGCCGAACCCGGTCGTGGAGGGCATGGCGCGGGAGCTGGCGATGACGCTCGGCTACCGGGGGGTGGTCGACATCGACTTCCGCCACGACCCGGCGGCGGGCACCTACCACCTGCTCGACTTCAACCCCCGGCTCGGCGCCCAGTTCCGGCTGTTCGCCGACGGCGCCGGCCTCGACCTCGTACGCGCGGCCCACCTGCACCTGTCCGGCCGGTGGACGGCCCGATCAACGGCCGGGTCAACGGCCGGGTCAACGGCCCGTTCGACGGCGCTGGGCAGGGCCGGCCACGGCCGGACGTACGTGGTGGAGAACTACGACCTCTTCACGGCCGGCCCGAAAAGCCTGCGCGCCCTGTGCGTGGCCGATGAATTGGCCTGGTTGTCGGCCGACGACCCCCGGCCTTTCGTGGGAATGGCCGGGCAGACGATAAAGCGTGGTTTCGCCCGGCTCGCCGGGTCACGGAGACAATGATGGAGGAAATTTGCGCACGCCGGTGATTGACGTGGCGATCGTGGGCGCGGGCCCGTACGGGCTTTCCGTGGCGGCTCACGCGCTGGGCGCGGGCCTCGACGCCCGGATATTCGGAAAACCGATGCGGGCGTGGGAATTCCACATGCCCCGCGGAATGCTGCTGAAGTCGGAGGCGGCCGCGTCCCATCTCGCCGACCCCGGGCGGCGCTACGGACTCGACGCCTTCCACCGCTACGCGTACGGCGAGCCGGTGCCCGTGGAGCGGTTCGTCGCGTACGGCAAGTGGTTCCGCGCGCGCACGGTGGGCCAGGCGCTCGACGAGTCGGAGGTGACGGCCGTCGGCGCCGAGGGGCACCTGTTCGCGCTCACGCTGTCGTCGGGGGCGTCCCTGCTGGCCAGGGCCGTGGTGCTGGCCGTGGGGCACCTGCCGTTCGCGTACCGGCCCTGCGCCCTGGTGGGGCTGCCGCCCGAGGCGGCCACGCACAGCTGCGACCATCACGAGCTGGAGGCGTTCGCGGGCCGCGACGTGACCGTGCTGGGCGCGGGGCAGTCGGCGCTGGAGACGGCGACGCTGCTGGCCGAGGCCGGGGCGAGCGTGCAGCTCGTCGCCAGGGCGGGCGCGCTGGCGTGGAACGACGTCCCCCAGGAGCGGCGCTCGCTCCTGGCCCGCGTGCGGGCGCCGCGCTCCAAGCTCGGCGGCGGCTGGCCCTCCGTGGCCTGGTCCCGGCTGCCGGGCGCGATCAGGCATCTGCCGGGCGCGGCCCGCGACCACGTCGTACGCACCGCGCTCGGCCCCGCCGGCGCCTGGTGGCTGCGCGACCGTTTCGAGGGGGCCGTCAAGGTGACCCTGGGCGCGCGGCTGACCGGTTCCGACTACGGCGACGGCGTACGGCTGCACCTGAGGGACCTGTCGGGAGCGGCCACCACGCTGGAGACCGAGCACGTGATCGCGGCCACCGGCTTCCGGGTGGAGGCGGCCAGGATCGCGATCCTCCGTGAGGACCTCCGGCGCGCGGTGGGGTCGCAGGGGCCCGCGCCGCGGCTCAGCGGCACCTTCGAGACGCCCGTCCCTGGGCTGCACCTGGTCGGGCTGGCCGCGGCGGCCACGTTCGGGCCTTCCATGCGGTTCGTGTGCGGGTGCGACTTCACCGCCAGGCGCGTGACGAAGGGCCTCGTGAGGCGCCTGCGCGGCTCGCGGCGTACGGCGAAATTGCCGTTGTCTTGACCGTGTCCCGCCGTCGGCGGATCAGGCGGGACGGTTAGATCTGGATCACGAGCTTCGGGGGAGCAGAAAATGGCTTTTCGCGTGATGGTGGCCTGCACGGCCACGGCGTTCGTCGGCGTCTCGGGGGTCGCTCCCGTCGCGCGTGCCGACAGCGCGCCATCGTCGTTC
This sequence comes from Nonomuraea mesophila, assembly GCF_004352805.1. Classification (NCBI taxonomy): domain Bacteria; kingdom Bacillati; phylum Actinomycetota; class Actinomycetes; order Streptosporangiales; family Streptosporangiaceae; genus Nonomuraea; species Nonomuraea mesophila. The sequence goes on along the minus strand of NZ_SMLD01000091.1, from coordinate 3,051 downwards.
ACCAACTCGGCCACGGTGGCCTCGGGCCGCACGCCGTCCGGGGTGACGGTGACGGTGCGCAAGCAGATGATCGGGACGGCGCGGGTGACGTCGGCCGAGGCGTCGCCCGCCAACCCGGCGGCGCCCGACGACGAATACCTGATCCCGGCCAACACCAAGACGTCCGCGGGTTTCGTCGACCTCTACGAGGGGTTCGAGGCCGAGGACGGCGAGTGGAGCGACGTCGCCCAGCTGACGTTCACCTTCTCCCGGCCCGTCCGCGACCCCCGGCTGCACGTGTTCGGCACGGGCGGCGCGTCCGGCGAGTCCAGGAAGCGCCGCGACGACTACTGGCCCGCCGTCGAGCTGGTCGGCGGTGTGCCCGCCAGGCCCACGTTCTCCTGGGCGGCCGGGTTCCCCGGCTACCGGGTCACGAGCGAGGCGATCACCCCGGAGAAGGTCTACTCCACCCGTTCCACGACCTGCGGGGTGGTCTACACCTGCGGGACGGCCAAGGTGAACGGCACGGTCAGCGCGTTCACGGTCCGGTTGAAGGCGCATGACGTGCGCCACGGGCGCGGCGGGTCCGTCTCGCAGATGTGGGCGGCGTTCAAGCTGTCGCTGGCCGAGGACGTCTCCGACGCGCCGGCCTCGTACGGCGTGGCCTCCCACGCGATCACGGACTCCTACCTGGGGTGGTCCGTGAGCGACGACCACACCGACGAGGTGAGCATGACCCCGCGCGCCGTGGCCCTGGACACGGGCGACGACGCCATGGAGGCCGGGGAGGAGAGCAGCGTGATCACCGGCGGCAGGTGCAGGATCACCGTGCCGGTGACCGCCGGATCGCCGTCGAAGGTCGCCGGCTGGATCGACCTCGACCGCGACGGCCGCTTCGACGCCGACGAGCGGGCCACCACGACGGTCGACGAGGGCGCGACGTCCGCCGAGCTGACCTGGCCGCTTCCCGAGTCGCTGCCCGCCGGCCCCGTCTACATGCGGCTGCGCATGGTCGCGCGGGCCGAGTCCGTGATCTCGCCGACGGGCTGGGCCGACAGCGGCGAGGTCGAGGACCACCAGATCCAGTTCGTCGAATGAGCCGGACGGCCGCCGCCGACAATTAGGCCAGATGTCACCCCTGTCACAACTTGCACGCGTAACGTGTCACGCATCCCTTACCTCCCATGTCAAGGAGATGCGATGTTGCGTCGAACCCTCGGCGTGCTGGTCGCGGCAGGAACCATGCTGCTGGCGGCCGCTCCCGCGCAGGCCGCCGGCCGCCCCGAGCCGCTTCCGCGCGCCCACGCGCACAACGACTACGAGCACGAGCGGCCGCTCCTTGACGCGCTCGACCACGGGTTCACGAGCGTCGAGGCCGACATCTACCTCGTGGACGGCGAACTGCGCGTCGGGCACGACCCCGAGGACCTGCGGCCCGGCCGTACGCTGCAGTCGCTCTACCTCGACCCGCTGATCCGCCGGGTGCGGCACGGGAGCGTCTTCCCCGGCACCCGGCAGGGGCTGCAGCTCCTCGTGGACATCAAGAACAACGGCGAGGCCACGTACACCGAGCTCGACCGGGTGCTCAAGGCGTACAAGAGGATGCTCACCACCTACCACAAGGGCAAGGTCCGGCCGGGCGCCGTCACCGTGGTCGTCAGCGGCGAACGGCCGCGCGAGCTCATGGCCGGCCAGGAGCGGCGCTACGCCTTCTACGACGGCCGCATGGACGACCTGGGGAAGGGCGACCCCGGCCTGATCCCGCTGATCAGCGACAACTGGACCAACCACTTCGGCTGGCTGGGCGAGGGGGAGATGCCGGCCGCCGAACGGGCCAAGCTGCGGGAGATCGTGGCGACCGCGCACCGCGACGGGCAGCGGGTACGCTTCTGGGCCACCCCCGACACGGCCGGTCCCGCGCGCGACGCGCTCTGGCGCGAACTCGTCGCGGCCGACGTGGACCACATCAACACCGACGACCTGGCAGGGCTCCGGGACTTCCTGCGCGCGAACGACCGCAAGCGCACCGCGGCCTGAACGCCGCCCGCACACCCGCCCGGCGGCCGCCCTGATCGCCCGGCCGCTTCGGTCGTCCGGCGGCGCTGATCGCCCGGCCGCTGCGACCGTGCGGCGGCGGCCCTGATCGGTTCCGCCGGGCGGTGGGCCAGGTGGGAAATGCCCGGACCTGGCTACTCTGTCTCCGATGAACGGTGACCGGGTCATAGGCGGGTACACGCTGCGGCGTGTCCTCGGCCGCGGCGGCATGGGGGAGGTGCACCTCGCGGCCACGCCCACCGGCGGGCTGGCCGCGGTCAAGCTCATCCACCCGGCGCTGGCCAGGGATCCGGCCTTCCGCCGCCGGTTCGAACGCGAGGTGGCGGCGGCCCGGCGGGTGGCCAGGTTCTGCACCGCGCCCGTCCTGGACGCCGGCATCGACGGCGAGGTCGCCTACCTCGTCACCGAATACGTCAAAGGCCCCGACCTGGCGCGGGCCGTGCACGACCAGGGACCGCTGTCGGGCGGCAACCTGGAGGCGCTCGCCGTGGGCATCGCGACCGCGCTGAACGCCATCCACGGGGCCGGGGTGATCCACCGTGACCTCAAACCGTCCAACGTCCTGCTGTCGCCGCTCGGCCCCCGCGTCATCGACTTCGGCATCGCCCAGCTCATCGACAACGACAGCCTGGCCAGCCAGGCGGTCCTCGGGACGCCCGCCTTCATGGCGCCGGAACAGGTGCGCGGGGAGCCGCTCACCCCCGCCGCCGACGTGTTCGCCTGGGGCGGGGTGATCGCGTACGCGGGGACGGGTCGGCTGCCGTTCGGGGGCGGGGCGCCGGGTGAGGTGCTGTACCGGATCATGCAGGACGGGCCCCGGCTGGACGGGCTGGAGGAGGGCATCAGGGGGATCGTGGAGCGTGCCCTCGCCAAGGATCCCCGCCTGCGGCCGGGTGCGCAGGACCTGCTGTCGGAGCTGGTGGGCGGCACCCGCCTCGCCGCCGCCACCGAGGTGGTCGAACGCACCTGGACGGGCACCGTCCCCACCGGCCGGCCTCCCGCCCCCGTCCGGGACGC